>CAYTDS010000301.1:0-2863 GCA_964436555.1 uncultured Flavobacteriaceae bacterium
AACTTCTGCCTCCTCTTGTTACCCCAAAGGGGTTACTACGAGCAAAGGCAAAAGTAAAAAGGTCATGAAAAGTAGTAAAAAAACTTGTACGATGCTTGGCCACTAAAAGAATATTGTTTGATTTATTCTATTAAAATTTTGTTTAGTCGATTGTAGCTTTCCTAAAATCCTCCGCTTTCGTCAAATCCTTCCAAAATTCAATTAAAATCTCGTCACTTTTTAAAAAGACGGATTTGACGAAAGCTAAAAAATCAACCTAAATCCCCGGTCGCGTAAATAAATAAATAAATAAATTCAATTAAAACCTCGTCACTTTTTAAAAATAAGCAAACCTTTTTCGGAAGTCGGGATGATTTGAGTTAGAAAAACGGAAAAGAAAACCAAAACGTTATTTAGCAAAAGTTTTGGTTCGACATTCCTTGAACAAAGGCGGAAGAACCCTTTCAAAGGGTACAACAGTAAAGGTCTGCCTAGGAATGTGAGTTTGTTAGCATGGCACAAAGTAAAAACAAGACAATGAAAATGGAATCGGTTATTTAGTTTAATCCCATGCAAGGATTAAAAATCGAATTGGTTTTGCATTTGACCTTAACTTTCATGTAAATTGTAATCTAACAGTTTTGGAATTAAATGGGTTAAATCCGCTTAATCATTTGACTTATTTGAAACAAGTGTCAAAACAGGGTTCGGAGCGTCAAGAATTCGTGTTAAATCCATAATTTTGCCAGGTCCGGGTTTAAACACTCGGTTCGGAGTCTCAAAATTAATTCGCAATAATGTAATTAAAATACATCGTAAAAAAGGACGATCAATAACCAAATCAACTAAACCTTGTGAATACAGATGTTCAGAGGTTTGAAAATGTGGAGGTAAAATTATACCTAATGTTTGTTCAATAACTCTTCGACCGGCAAATGCAATCGTTGCTCGAGGTTCTGCAATTACAACATCCCCTAACATTCCAAAACTAGCTGTTACACCACCCGTAGTTGGAGATGTTAATACTGATAAAGACATATAATAGCTACAGCGTTGATGATAATATAAAGTTCCCGCAATTTTACTCATTTGGGCTAAGCTTATGGCTCCTTCTTGCATACGAGCTCCCCCGGATGCAGTAACTAAAATAACAGGCAAGCCCCATTTAGTTGAATAACGAATTAAACGGGCAATTTTTTCACCAACAACGGATCCCATACTACCCCCCATAAACTGAAATTCCATAACTCCAAAAGCCACCGGCATTTCTTCAATATAAGCAAGGCCAGTTTCGACAGCATCGATTAAACCAGTTTTTTGTTGATATTTAGCAATCCTTTCTATAAACGGCATCTTATCCATAAAATGAAGTTTATCTTCCGGTGATAGAAATTCATTCGTGGGAATCCACGATTTACCATCTAATAAATGGTTTCGTCTATCCCGTGAACTCATTTCAATGTAATGCTTACATAAATAACACATACTATTTTTTCGTCGTGCTAATTTTTCGAAAATAATTTGATTACAGTTTTTACACGGTAACCATTTTGGATTTCTCTTTAAATCAAACCCGTAACGTACTTCGAGATATTCCAATGGTAAACGTAATTTAAGAATTAAAAAAAAGTTAAATTTTGTCCATTTATTTTGATCTTTGGCCTCTGGAGCGGTATTACGCGTCACCATGAAGGTTAAGACTGAATATAACCAAATCCGTCGTTTCTCTATGGCATATTCCTTAAATAAAGCTTTTTTTTCTTCTTCTTCTTTTTTTTCTCTAAATTCAATTTGCTTTTGTAACATCGCCTCAGTCATTACGGGTTGTAAAATAATTACTGACGTTCGATGCGGATGTCCGGGCCGATAATAGACACGTTTATATTCTTTTTTAAGTGGTGGTATGTGGACTAAATTTGTTATTTGCTCAACTGTTAAAGAGGGTACAAAAAAATATTTTGGGTTTGGAATTAATATGGGTTTCTTAGTTTTTTGATCGTTATCATTAATTTGATTTTTAATTAAAGAACTATTTTTGGTTTTTGATATATCACTTGAGTGTTTGGAATCCGTCTGTCGATTTTCTTTGGAATCTGGATCACTTGGTTGTTTAGAATTCAGCTGCTTTTCATTTTTAATTAAGCAGGGTTCTAAAATTTTCTCCTCCTTTTTTTCAGGTTCTAAAATCTTACCATTGTCTTTTTTAATGAAGGGAACTGAGGGTGCAATAGGACGAGGAGAAGGACAGCAACCATTATCGCCGTTATGGTGAAAGGGAAAGGGTTCTTCCGGTGAATTGTCGGGGTCATACGGTAAAGGGCCATCGTCAGGCGGGTCACGGTTATCGTCATCGTCACTCTCGTCATCGTCATTCTCGTCATCGTCATTCTCGTTATCCTCATCCCACTCCTCGCTGTCATACTCCGGCCAATCCGGTTCGCAGGGGTCGCAATCCGGGGGGTCGCAATCCGGGGGGTCGCAATAAGGGGGGTCGCAATCCGGGGCCGGCCATTTCCATTTGATATCCTTGATATCCTTGATATCCTTGATATCCGCGTCCGGCCATTCCTCGGCTTCACAGTCCCGCGAAGAACAGATCCACTGAAGCTTGATAGAGTGCATGCGAGACGTGTCGTGGTTAGCCTTTGCTGCAACCAAATCCGTATTATTAACCTGATATTGAACAAGATTTGCACTTAATTGTGTTTGATCTTTTAAAAGCCCTGATCTAACACACTTCATTTCCGATTGCTTGCCATTTCTATTGTTTGTGCCACACTTCTCAGCCTCGTCCCCAAGCCTTTGTTTTTCATATACTTTACAAAGGGAAAAAGGGGCCAAAGGTACAGTTGCTTTTTTATTATAGAATTCGTTTTTAGTAAAT
>CAYTDS010000302.1:0-2858 GCA_964436555.1 uncultured Flavobacteriaceae bacterium
CTTGAAGCCCAAGTTTTATGAAGGATTTAAGGGATTTATTTTTAATTTCACAAACTGGGCCAAATGAAAACTTCATTAACTAAAAACGGGAAACAGGTATACTCTCTTGGGAGCACTAGAGTCGATTTTTTACGATTTTGAAAATACCAAGCACTAAGGAGCAGGATTTAAGTTTACCCTCCACATTATTTGGCAAACAAAGTTTAGTTTTAAAAAATTAAATGACATCTTATTTTAATATGATAAGTGAAGATAAAAACCACGATTTAACAAGAAATAATGAAGTTCCAATTGCCTTAATTACAGGTTCAACAAGTGGTATTGGCCATGCCACAGCAAGACTTTTTGCCAAGCAAGGAATTAAGTTAATTTTATGCGGCAGAAGGAAAGAGCGGTTGGATAAAATTGAAACGGAACTTGGGTCACAAACGTCTGTTTTGACCTTGAATTTTGACATCCGTAACAGACAAGATGTTGATGCTGCAATAGAGTCATTACCGGAGTCATTTTCTAACATAAACATATTAATAAATAATGCCGGTAATGCTCATGGTTTGGACACCATTGATGAAGGAAATCCGGATGATTGGGATACTATGTTGGATATTAATGTAAAGGGTCTTCTTTATATTACCAAGGCAATTCTCCCCAAAATGATACTTCATAAATCTGGACATATAATAAATATTGGATCTACAGCAGGAAAGGAGGTATACCCTAAAGGCAATGTTTATTGTGCAAGCAAGCATGCTGTTGATGCAATAAATCAAGGAATGCGAATAGATCTTAATCAGTACGGTATTCGTGTAGGTGCGGTAAATCCCGGATTGGTTGAGACAGAGTTTAGTACTATTCGTTTT
The DNA here is from genome assembly GCA_964436555.1 of uncultured Flavobacteriaceae bacterium. Classification (GTDB taxonomy): domain Bacteria; phylum Bacteroidota; class Bacteroidia; order Flavobacteriales; family Flavobacteriaceae; genus Aurantibrevibacter. Next base: position 861 of record CAYTDS010000302.1, read on the forward strand.
AAAGGAGATAGGGAGAAAGCAGCTAATGTCTATAAAGGCTTCAAGCCGTTAACCGCAGAGGATATTGCGGATATCATCTATTTTGTGATTTCTAGGCCTTATCATGTAAATATTGCAGATCTGGTGGTAATGCCCACTGCTCAGGCTAACAGCGTTACTGTTAATAAACAGCTATGATAAATAAGCGTTTGTTGGTTAAGAATCTGCTTGCGCATAATGATGAGAATAGCTTTTATGATAAAAAGCGACTCATAGACATTGGCCAAAAGGAAGGGAAAGCTAAATTTTTAAAGCATGTTTGTGCGCTTGCCAACAGTAATCCAATAAATAATTCTTTTATTGTTATAGGGATAGAGGATGATGATAATAGAATTGTTGGAGTAGATTTTTTTGATGACAGCAAAATTCAAAATTTGGTAAACGCCTATTTAGACAACCCTCCCTTAATTTCATATGAAAATATTCCCTTTCCACATTTGCCGGATGGTAAAGTGGTTGGCCTAGTTACTATTAAATCTACCGGGAAGGTATGCTCCTTAAGAAAGAATATTTGGAAATATTATGGAGGAGCTGTTTTTTTTAGAGAGGGCAGTATTAGTCTGCCAAAAGCATATGGTATTGAATTAAAGAATTATAATTCAGGAGTGGTAGCGACCATAGAGCAAAATGCTAAAAATAACATTGAACTTACCTTGGATGGGGTTATAGATTTTATTAATTATAAACACAAAAATTTACCGAGCAACTACAAGGTTTTTAAAGAACAATTTGTGCTTTGCTGGGCTGGTAATCTAAAAAAAGTAAAGAATGATGTTTATTACTCGCGCGTAGATATAGAACTTATTAATGAACAGGTAAAACTGTTTTATTCTGCTCTGGATGAGATAACGGTTTCTTTTGATGAAGATTCTTTCACCACAATAGAGTATGTTCAACTGGGATTGGGGACGCAACAAAAATACTATCCGTTGGAAAAGGTAATTATCACATTTTTAGACAATGGTACCTACCAAATTCACAGCGATTTAATTTTTGACCCACCACAATATGATAAAAAGCCGTTGTACCATATATTAAATTCTAATAATGCTATTTTGAAAAAATTGGCTAAAAACCTTCCTCTATCCCCCGCAGAGAAACTGGATATCGAACACCTTCCACATACGTATTTGATTTGTTATCTCAACGGTTTTGAAGAGGCTAAGGAGTATATGGATGATGCACGAACATTGCTTAAAAACTATGATCTAAGGGTTTATCAATCCTTAAAAGAAGCACTGCGAATCCTAAGAAAAGTAAAATATAATTAATTCACTTGCAACCAAAAAGTTTGGTAAGCTTGGACGTACAATTCCCCATCAGTTAACGTAATTTCCTGCTTGGTAATAAGATCATAGAAGGCACTGGTTTTCCTCTCATCAGTAAGTACCACATATTGTGCCTCATCACTTAAATTAGAGACCACCAAGATGCCTTTGCTTAAAGATGCTGTTCTTTCGTAAACCAAAATGTGCTGATTTGGCATTTTGTGTAAGATAAAATTATTGTTGTCGGCGAAAACAGGCGTTTTCTTTCTAATTGCTATGAGATTCTTTAAGGTATAAAAGAGTGAAGCTTGAGGAGATTCTTTTTTATCCAAATTGGCAACTAACTGCCAGTTTTGAAAAGGTCTGTTCACCCATCTGCTATCTTCTTTTTTGTTTTTCTCTTTTAAAAAAGAATAGTCATTTAAAGTGCCTAACTCGTCACCGGCGTAAATCATGGGTATACCACCGTAGGAAAGAATAATACTATGTAACAAAACTATTTTGTCTATTGCCTGTTGTACCAATTCCGGATTTTGTTCGTCCAAAGCTTTTTCTAAACCTAAAAGAGATGCCGCACTTCCGGTTATTCTTCCATCTCCATTTTTAGGATTGTACATAAAAATTAAACCCTTTGCCGGAGACCAATCCAAACCGCCACAATAATAATCCAACAAAAATCGGCGATGCTGCT
>CAYTDS010000303.1:0-2848 GCA_964436555.1 uncultured Flavobacteriaceae bacterium
TAGATATTCCCGTAATGCATGATGATCAACATGGTACTGCCATTATCTCTGCTGCGGCACTTTTAAATGCCCTAGAAATTGCAAAGAAAAAAATAGATCAAGTGCGCATTGTCATAAGTGGGGCAGGGGCAGCGGCTGTTTCCTGTACACGATTGTATAAGGCATTTGGGGCACTGCCTGAAAATATTTTGATGCTAGATAGTAAAGGGGTAATTCGTAAAGATTCACTGCATCTTTCAAAGGAAAAAGCTGAATTTGCTACAGATAGGAAAATAGATACTTTAGAAGAGGCCATGGTAGATGCAGATGTTTTTATTGGACTTTCTATTGCAGATATTGTTACTCCTCAAATGCTACTCTCCATGGCTAAGAAGCCAATTGTTTTTGCCATGGCAAATCCGGACCCTGAAATAGACTATGAGTTGGCCTGCCGAACACGAGAAGACATTATTATGGCCACAGGACGTTCTGACCATCCCAATCAGGTTAACAATGTTCTAGGATTCCCATTTATTTTTAGAGGGGCACTAGATGTTAGAGCCACCAAAATTAATGAGGAGATGAAAATGGCAGCCGTAAAGGCATTGGCCAAACTTACCAAGGAACCGGTTCCGGAACAAGTGAATATAGCTTATGGTGAAACAAGACTTGCCTTCAACAAGGACTATATTATCCCGAAACCATTTGACCCGAGGTTAATTTCAACAATACCTCCTGCTGTTGCTAAGGCGGCTATGGATAGTGGTGTTGCACGGTTTCCAATAGAGAATTGGGAAAAATATAAGGAAGAGCTGTTGCAACGATCCGGGAATGACAATAAAATAGTCCGATTGCTCTTAAATAGAGCCAAAACAAGTCCTAAGAAAATTGTTTTTGCAGAGGCAGATCATTTGGATGTCCTAAAAGCAGCCCAAATTGTACATGAGGAAGGCATTGCAGAGCCTATTTTATTGGGAAATAAAGAGATAATTTCCGAACTTAAAAAAGAATTGGACTTTGAAGCGAATGTTTTGATTATTGATCCCAATGATGATGCTACCAACGATAAGCGGACGTATTATGCAACCAAATATTGGGAAAACCGCAGAAGGAACGGAGCTACCTTATACAGTGCAAAAATAAAAATGCGTGAACGTAATTATTTTGGAGCAATGATGGTTATGGAAGGAGATGCAGATGGGATGATTTCGGGATACTCACGAGCATATCCAACTGTTGTTAAACCAATATTCGAGGTTATTGGAAGAGCTACAAACGTTAAACGAGTTTCTACCGTTCATATTATGATTACAGAGCGGGGGCCTTTGTTTTTGGCAGATACCTCCATCAACATAGATCCAAGTGCTGAGGAAATTGCTGAGATAGCTCAAATGGCTGCAAATGTGGCAATTACCTTTGGTTTCGATCCTGTAATAGCTTTATTATCATATGCCAATTTTGGCTCTTCAAATCATCCGCACGCTATTAAAGTAAGGGATGCAGTAAAAATATTGCATACCAACAATCCGGATTTGGTGGTTGATGGCGAAATTCAAACCGACTTTGCGCTTAATGAGGGACTTCACCAAAGTAAATTTCCATTTTCCAAGTTGGCGGGTAAAAAAGTAAATACGCTAATTTTTCCAAATCTTGAGGCCGCAAATATCACTTATAAATTGTTGAAAGAACTGAATAGCAGCGATTCTATTGGCCCCATAATGGTAGGTCTTAGAAAGTCGGTTCACATTCTTCAACTGGGAGCGAGCGTAGATGAAATTGTGAACATGACAGCTGTAGCAGTGATAGATGTACAAGAAAGAGAGAAACGGAAAAAGACAAAATTGACCACAAATTAAATCGGGTCCCCATGCTTACGCACTTAAAAGGAAAATTGGTTGAAAAAAGCCCTACACATGTTGTGATTGAATGTCATGGAGTAGGCTATTTTGTGAATATTTCCTTACACACATTTTCTAAAATTGGAGATGACGAAAACCTTCAACTTTACACCCATCTTCAAATTAAGGAAGATGCACATACCTTGTTCGGATTTGTAGAGAAATCAGAGAGAGAAATTTTTAGGCTGTTATTGTCGGTTTCAGGAATAGGTGCAAGTATTGCCAGAACTATGTTATCCTCTATTTCCCCAACTCAAATTAGGGATGCAATTGCTACGGAAAATGTGGCCACAATACAGGCTATTAAAGGAATTGGAGTCAAAACTGCTCAAAGGGTAATTATTGATCTTAAAGACAAGGTATTGAAAGTCGCTGAAATTGGCGAAGTTTCCCACATATCAAACAATACAAATAAGGAAGAAGCGTTATCTGCTTTAGAGGTGCTGGGATTTGTCCGGAAGCATGCCGAAAAGGTAGTTGACAAGGTCTTAATTCAAGATGCTTCTATAAGCGCAGAGAACATTATAAAACTGGCGCTGAAAAATTTGTAATAAGTTTGAAAACAGGGGCAAAATCATTTCTTAAATCAACATTTAAGCTTACTTTCCTTTTAATCATTTTTCTTGGTGCAGTGGAGACTTCCTTCGCCCAAGAGACTGATGAAGAGGTTCAAGAAGAACAGGAAATAGATTCCCTGCAAACTGGTGTTGCCTTAGGTAGATTAGCAATGCCAAATCCCAAAAGCGTCGTTTCCAAATACACATATGATCCCACATTAGATCGGTATGTTTTTACTGAAAGTGTGGGTGACTATAATATCAATTACCCTGTAATTCTTACTCCCGAACAATATACGGAGTTAGTAAAGAGAGAGGGTATAAAATCCTATTTTAAGGAAAAATCAGATGCTTATTCAGGCAAGAAAGAGGGAAGTCAGGATGCCAGAAAGAATCTCTTGCCGAATTTTTATG
>CAYTDS010000304.1:0-2844 GCA_964436555.1 uncultured Flavobacteriaceae bacterium
GCATAAGCTATGTTCATTTGCAAAATTTTCAGCAGGGCCGTCATTTGCATTAATAACCCGATAGCGCGGATTTGCAATCCGTGCCCATGAAACTAAGAAAGTCGGTTATCAAACTACAACCTTAAAAAATCGTAGATTTACTATTTTTTGATGAATGTCTACAAAGTATAAAGCAACAACGACAGAGGAAGCCTATTTTATAACCATTACAACCGTTGGTTGGATAGATGTTTTTACTCGATTAAATCAAAAATATGTTATCCTAAACGCCCTAAAATATTGCCAACAAAGTAAAGGCTTAGAGGTATATGCCTATTGCATAATGAGCAGCCACATTCATTTGTTTTGTAAGACGACACGGGGAATTATCTTGTCTGATGTCATCAGGGATTTTAAAAAGTTTACATCAAAAAAGATCATTCAAACGATTATTGAGGAGCCAGAGAGCAGAAGAGAATGGTTATTGGAATATTTTCAAAAAGCTTGTCAACATTTAAAAAGAGGACAGCAATATAAAGTTTGGCAGGATGGTTATCATGCAGAGCACATTTATAGCAATTCCTTTATTAAACAAAAAATTGAGTATATTCATAATAACCCTGTCAATGAAAAAATAGTTACGCTACCGGAAGATTATTATTTTAGCTCGGCAAGAAACTATTCGGGTTTAGAGAATGAATTGGATGTATTGGTTTTAAATTTGTTTTGAGGCTTTGGTTGCCAGCAAGGAATTTATGTTTAAGTACAAGCACGGATTGCAAATCCGCGCTATCGGGGTACTCGGCCGGCTTCGATTACGTGTACGAATATAAGGACCACCTTGGCAACACAAGGTTGAGCTATACGGATACCGATGGGAACGGTACAATAGATCCAGCAAACGAAATCGTAAAGGAATCCAACTACTACCCTTTTGGATTGGCCCATAAAGGGTATAACGGCAATGTTTCTCCCTATTGGAACTCGGTGGCCAAAAAGTACATGTTCGGTGGCAAGGAATACCAAGGCGAGCTCGACCTTGCTTGGTATGACATAACAGCCAGAAACTATGACCCGGCACTGGGAAGGTGGATGAACCTTGACCCGTTGGCCGAGCAAATGAGAAGGCACTCGCCATATAACTATGCGTTTGACAATCCAATATTCTTTATCGATTATGACGGTATGATACCTTGTCCAAATGGAGATTGCCCAGAAGGTATTTTTGCAAGGGCAGCATCAAATCCCGAAGTTCAAAAAAATATTGAGGATGCAAAATCTTCTTCTAAGCAAATATTATCTGGCGATTTGAATATTGAGCCGAAACTTGGCTTAGGTGTTGGAGGACATGGTACTGTTGGTACAGTGAAAGGAGAATTTGAGTTGAATGTTTTAAAGGTTAGCGGTGGTGCAAAACTTGAAAATGGCGAAGCAAAGTTAAATGCGAATGCAAAAGTTTTAAGCGGAGCAGGCGAATTAAGTATAGGTAAAAATAGTATAAAAGCTGAAGGCTCGTTAGTTGATGCAAACTTGGATGCTACATTTGATAAGAACCTTAACGTTGAATTGACTGATTCATCCGCCGAGGGTTTTACAGGGGAGGTTACAGGCCAAAAAGATTTTACTAAACTTATAAGTGAAATAGACACTGGAGATATTAAAATTGGTGCTGGGATAAAATTATTCAAAGCAGTAACGCTTGAGGGAGATGTTAACCTTTCGAAGGCAGCAAATACTGCCGTAAGTGGCTTTAACGCTGTAGGCTCTTTTTTCAATGCGGTAATTAATGAAATTGGTAAAGCTGCAAGAGATACAATGCAACAAGGAACAAGTTTATCTAAATAAAATAGAATTTTATGGAAAAAAATAATGAAGGAAATAACACTTTTTTATTCCGAAGAATCATTGCTGGTGCAATAGACTATTTAATTGTATTTATTATTTTCTTTACACTATTACATTTTTTTGGAGTGCCTAGTAGAAATGGTGGTTCTAAATTAAGTGGTTTTCCGGCACTCTTTATGATTCTATGTTGGTTATTTGTTACAGCAGGCATGGAGTATTTTTTTGGTAGTACAACAGGTAATTCAATTAGTGGGTTAACTCCAATTTCATTAAACCCCGATAGTGAAAAAATTAAATTTACTCAATCCTTGAAAAGACATTTGTTAGATGTTATTGATATGTCATTATTTGGTTTGATAGGTATTTTACTTATTTTAAACACTGAAAAAAATCAAAGGCTTGGAGATATATGGGCTAAAACAAAAGTCATTAGAACAAGGTAAATATTAAGGTTTTTCTTCGTACGATAGTTTTACTGTAGCATTTTCAAGTTCTTCCACAAAATCATCGCTCAACCTAAAATTATATATTTTCCAATCCGCATCGGGCTTATAAAATGTTAAGATGAATCTCAAAGGTTGTCTGTCGTACTTCAACATGTAGGAGTTGATTTGAATGAACTCGCCTATCTTTTTTTGAATTAATAAACCAAAGCCGTGATATTCTCCAATCACTTCTTTGTATTGATTAACTTTATCTTTTATTGTATTTACATCCTCTTTTGAAATAAACGTATTGGTAGCAAAAAGATCGTCAAAAGCTTTGTCTGTAGCGCCTGTTTGATAGGTTTCGAAAAATGCATCAATAAATTGATCAGGTGTTTCTTGGGCATAAATATTTGAACAAAAAATAATCAAAAGAATTTGAATTAAAAGGTACTTTCTAATATTCATAATAATTAATTTATATATTAAAATCGTTGTGGTTTTTTGTTTTACTCCATATCCTGAAGCACTGTCTTCAAGGTACTCTTAAGTTTGCGTTTAGCTACAAAGGCATCCAGAATGGAGAAGATGGTCT
>CAYTDS010000305.1:0-2825 GCA_964436555.1 uncultured Flavobacteriaceae bacterium
CTTCAATGCATTTCTACGCGTGGAAAAGTGGATTGAAGACAGGAATGTATTACTTGAGGACTAAAGCTGCTGTAGATGCCATTAAATTCACGCTAGACAACAGCAAGAAGGAGCTTCCAATTCCGGTCGTAGCATTAGCTACAGAAGTATTGGTAGCGGATTCTAAAAGCGCAGTTGCCATTGAAGTGAAGCCAACAATTGTTACTGGGAATGAATTGGATACTAAACCCATGACTGCTTCAGAAATGAAGGCTTTGATAGCGCGATCTAAAGAAGGACAGGCCGATGATGATTGCCTGATGTGTGGATCGTAGGAAAGTTTGACGTTTTTAGACTAACAATTTTTAGAAATTAAATTTTAATCTGATTGAAAACCCGGGGGTAACTTCTTAAGAAGACTTCTGGGTTTTTTGCTTCTTGCAATAAGCGGTTCTGCTCGCCTGCGTAAATCAGAAATTAATTGGAAAAGGAGTTTGGATCGACTTAATGAATAAATAGCCTTACTTATCGAAATAAGGCTTTAGTGCATTTGCGCAAATAAAAAGCGCAACGTATATCATTAATATGGTAATATAGTGGTCCATGACGAGATAATAATAAAGTATGTACGATACAAGTGCTTAAAAAGATTGCGAAAGTTCCCAAAAATCAATTAAAAATTAAAAACTCTGTAATCTTCAATCCGGAACATAAAAATGTTAAATGAAATGTCTAAAACAATGTACCCTTAACATGTCAAACGTAACCGTTTTCTTTAGGGTAAGTCGAAGAATGAAACCCAAAATTTCTAAATGAAAGGTTAATCTAATGCTAATTCTTTGCAAAAGAACGTATTGCTCGCCGCTTTAAATCCTCATAACAAACGTTGTGCGGTAAGTAATTTCCCTCTCTTTTATCCAAGGTGGATATTGATGGAGTTTTAGTTGAATGAGCATGGGGTGTCCGCGTCTTGTGCTGATAGAACCTATAGGCTATTTTCGCAGCAAGAAGTAGAATAACATAAGCAATTAAGAGCAATATATAAGAATCCATAACAAGTATATAACTTAAAAGTAGTATAAATCTTACAAAATGATTTGCTAAAATTTAAATTTTAAGAAAATAATCGTTACAAAGCTTTATATTTTAACATATCCTATAAATAGGATAGCCTTTCGAGGTGATTTAGGATGTTTGAATTTGGCAAAGCAACTAGTTAAGCTATTTTATTATAAGGGTATTCGGATTCCTTCGTAACATTTTATTTGCACATGCTCATAGGATGATAATACGAAAATAAAAAAAGAGAATATACAAATGTGCGTGTATTCTCTTTACATTCTTAACACTATTTAATTTCTACTCAAAGAAAAGCATCTACTTTTTTATAGGCATCAATTACAGCCTGTTCACCGGACTTATCAGGACCAAAATTACCATGTTCCATTCCTAAAACGCCTTTAAATCCTTTATCATAAATAAACTTCAGCACGTTATGATAGTTTATTTCTCCAGTAGTAGGTTCTTTCCGTCCAGGGTTGTCCCCAATCTGTATATATTCAATTTCATCCCAGGTACGCTCCATATTTACGATAAGATCGCCAATATTACGCTGCATATGGTAAATATCAAAAAGGATTTTACAAGAGGGGGAATTCACAGCTTTGCAAATTTCAAAAGACTGATCGGGGAGTCTAAGAAATAGATCCGGATTATCACTTAGGGGCTCCAAGACCATTACAAGACCATGGGGTTCAAAAATTTCAGCACCCCTCTTCAACGCTTCTATAACGTTTGCTGTTTGTATTCCAATTGGTAACTTTCGTTCAAAATATCCAGGGACTACGGTCATCCATTTGGCATTGACCCTTTTGGCTACTTCAACGGATTTATGACATGTTTTTATGAAATTGTCAAGAAAAACACTTTCCCCTGTAGTTAGAGAGGTTTTCCAATTATCACCGCCATCAACAACAAAGACGCCCATGGTCATATTCCTCTTTATCATAGCCTCGCTTATCGCTGTTTGCTCTGCAACAGAACGTCCAAGCATGCCATTGTCCTCAAGAGATGTAAAACCCTGATCGGCCATAAAATTAATTTGGCTAATTAGATCTTCTCCTGCATGTTGCTTAAACATGCCAAAATGCGGGGCGTAATTTAAATTGAATTTGTGTGGAACCGAGTTTTTTACGGTAGCCCCATAACTTAAAGCCCCTCCGAGGGATAATGCTCCACCGGAAAGGGCTGCTTTTTGTATAAAATCTCTTCTTTCCATTAAATGGACCACGCTTTGCCGTTGGTCAACTCCTGAAGATCGCCGCAACCAATATACTCACCGGGAACAGGTAGATAAGCTAAAACCTGTTCTCCAATATATTCCGAAGACTTATATCCCCAAATAGTCATCCTTCTTAAATCATTGGCAAATGCAAACTGTGAAACCAAATCGTCTAATTGAGCAGGTTCGCCTTTAGCAATAGCCTCGTTATACGAGTTGATGGATCTATAATAGGTAGCCTCATCTTCTTTGCTGACCTTTAAAGCATTTGCCAAAACAGGCTCTAAATCTTCAGATGTTAGGGCTGAAGCCTTTTCTTTACCCGAATCTTTCAAAGCCTTCTCGATAAATTTTGAAGAAGATAATCTGAGAAAATCTTGCTGTTTTTTATCGAGTACTTGACTAGCAAAGCGGTCAATAAAGAGATTAACTTGCACCTCTGATGCAGAAGGAGTATCCGTTTTTGGTAATATGATGTCCACAAGTTGGGTAAGTACAGATCCTTCTTCCTTTGTAAAAAAATCAGGAACCCACTCCAATACTTTTTCATTCTTACAGCTTTGTG
>CAYTDS010000306.1:0-2820 GCA_964436555.1 uncultured Flavobacteriaceae bacterium
GCTTTTTGAAGCTGAATTTGGGGGACGTTTGAAGGTGGATTTATATCTTCCGGTTCGGAGGAAGAAGTAGGTTCGGGGGCATTCTTAAAAAGATATAATGCTTCTTGATCTATTTCCTCAGCATCTAAAATGGTAATACTAACACGTGGTAAATCCGAATCTGAACCATTGTTTCTTTTGTTCACAGAGTTCACTTTAAATGCTACTATACCCAAATTAGCCCCTTGTAGGTTTGCTTGTATTGGACTATAATTAGTGCTTACATCACTGTCATACACCACTGCATAAACCGTTTCCCCGGTTAGCATAGCTAGGCCTGTAGCTCTTAGTGGAATTACATTTCTTATTTCATCTAACAACACTTCCCTATCATCTTCTCCCCCGCCCAGTCCCGGCCCGGGAACAAGATAGTTACGTAATCCATTACCTGTTGGACCTGCATTAACCCAAGTAGTAGGAATTGTTTTTGGGGCATGCCAGCCCTCATCTCCAACTTGTCCTGTAAACAGATCTATCGTCTTTCCAACATTTTCCTCAAAATAGCGTAAGGTTCTGCGGAGTCCAACCTCAGCTAAATTATCGTTTACCTCTGTTTCGGAAAAATTGTTAGGCTCATTTCCATTGTCAACGCTATCTTCATCTATAAATAAAAAGACCGCTGCATTGGCACCCAGAGACCCTGTCCCGTTCAAATTCCCACCCGTTGCGTTTTCTGAATCCACATCCGCCTCGGTACTACAGGAAGCCAATGAAAAGATGGCACAACCCAGAAAAAGATTTTTTATTTGATTTTTAAAGTTCATTGAGGTTTTCATGGTATTTAATTTTATGTTATTATTAAAGCCGGTACCCACTATTATTTTGGGTACTCTACTATAAAGACAGTCCCAGGGCTATTTTACCCAACCCCTTGATGAAAAATTTTGTCATAACTACTTTTTCTATACTATTGAATAAGTTCAAGGGAGTTATCCTATTTAATTGTGTAGGTATATTTTAAACCAAGGATATCAAAACTCCTAACAGGATCCCGATTGATGCTACTTTCATATCGGTAAAATAAACTGATAGTACCTGTCTTTTTAATTTTATATGAGGTACCTATCGTTAGCCGGTACCGGTCTATTCTGGTTTGTTCTCCCTCCTGAAACCGGCTAAAGATTTCTCCTTCTACTTCCGGGTCTAATTTCCAATTTCGAATATTATAATCTACTGACGTCTTTAGCCGAATGCGCTGTATAGGTATATCGCCATCTGCTCTGGAGAAACCCAATTCATCCCTATTTTGGTATCGTAGGCGCCATTGGAGCCTAAAACGATCTAATTTTTGAGTATAAAAGGCATCCACATTATAACGAAACTGATTTCTGTACCCTTGCACGTTACCCCGGGTATCATTTTCCCGGGTATAGCGAAGACCACCACCCAATTTAAGCCCTTTTACAATCTTGCGCCTTACATTAAGTTCTGTAAAATATTGTCCTATTTCCAAAGGATTGTGCTGTATTCGTAGTTGATTTCTAAACCCTAAATCCCATTTCTTGTCGGGTTCATATTCTAATTCCACAGTATACCAACTCTGTTGGTATCTTTGTTCTTGTGCAATGGCTACTCCAACTTGGAAAAGAAGGATTAAGAGTAACAAAATCTTATTTGCTTTCATGCCAATTCTATTTTAAAAACATTAATTATTGCGGAAGAAATAGATGGTAATATGAGCTCTTCTTTTTTTAAAATCGACTTCTCCAATATGGAAACGATGTATTATAAGCCCTATTCTTTGCTCTAGATCTGCCCTTAAAAGCACATGCTTGTCCGGATGAATATTTTCTATCTTTTCGTAAATAATCTTTTTACTGACCTCACTTTTCAGAGGAATGATATACTCTATGATAAAGATGGTTAAAATGACCAATGCATTTCCCAAAATAACTTCTGAGAGACTGGTTTTCTTATTGATCAAGGCATTAATGACCGAGACGCCAATGATGACGAACAGATAGGTCATTTCTTTAATTGGAATTGTATTGGTTCGATACCGAATGATTCCAAAAATGGCAAATAGTCCCAGAGCCATCCCAATGTCCAATTCAAATTTTTTCAATGTGAAGCAAATCAGAAAAACGATGATTCCCACCAAATAATAGGCAAAGACATACTCTTTTCGGTGCGTTTTAGGGTAATATAACCAACGAATAATTACGGTAAGAAATCCGATGTTGATAAAGAAATAGACCAACATTTTATAAAAATCATTATCGAAAACATTCAAATCTAAAAACATCAGCTTGTCCATAATTAATAATTTTATACCTCCTCCTGTACAGCTTTCATTACCGTTTTGCAACTTGGTACCACTTTGAATTTTACCTTTCCGGAAGCTTTGGAATCAAGAATACACATTAAAAGCCCTTTTATAAATACAGCTACCCCCAGCATTTCCAAGAACTCTTCTATGGAATAATAGACTACCAAAAGCACATCGTGTCCGTGTAGCGAAAAATGGCGGCCACCAATCATTTCCATACCCACCGCACCTCCCATAAACAGAAGAAAAGCGGTAATAAAATGATACATAATGCTACGGGGAAGCTTTAAAAGAAACGGTAAATAATAGAACCCTAATAGCAATACTGCCAAAAAATAAGGCACTATCCATGCATAGTAAAAGATTCCGGAAAAATTAAATTGGTTACGTAGTAATCCAGTAATTTTCTCATGCAATGAAATATTTTCATCAACAGCCAGAAATAAAAAAACCAGTCCTAAAAGCGACCAATACCCAAACCGTATCCATTTTCCATTTTCAATAAAATGAAT
>CAYTDS010000307.1:0-2818 GCA_964436555.1 uncultured Flavobacteriaceae bacterium
AAAAATATGGGGTTTTTTAGAGCCTTACTGTGATTATCTTGCATCGTTTTATTCACGAATAACTTTTACCGTTCCATCATTACTAAGTTTAATAATGGATGAAGGGGTACTTTTTTCTTTATCGCGCTCCAAATTTACTACATAGTCTACACCTTTTATAATCTCATGGCTTATTTCTTTAAAGTTGCGTGGTGTTGGCTGCCCTGAAATATTGGCAGAAGTAGAAACAATAGGTTTCTTAAATCGTTGTATCAGGTATTGACAAAACTTATCCGATGCCACCCGAATCCCGAGCGAATTGTCCTCTGCAATAAGATTTTTTGCTACTCCTTTTGGCTGGTCATATATAATGGTAATCGGTTTGGTTTGCAAATCAATGAGATCATAAGCCACCTCCGGTACCTTCTCAACATATTTTTCCAGCATAGCATCATTGGCCACCAAACAGAGCATAGACTTGCTATCGGTTCTTTTTTTTAAATCGTAAATCCGTTTTATAGCAGCCTCATTAGTCGCATCACACCCAATCCCCCAAACCGTATCGGTAGGGTAGAGGATGAGTCCGCCTTGTTTTAAAATTTCAAGCGTTTTGTTAATTTCTTCGGTCATTAGGGCATAGGTAATTTAAAATATTCTGTTAATGCGAGCCATTGGGTGCGATTTTTATCTCCTTTCACATTATCTTTTTTTAATGATATAAACTGTGTTCCCATAATCGGAATAGGTTCTTTACAGATTTGAACCGGTTGATAGCAAACAGTTCCGTTTAGTAAAGACATTGCCTTAAACCACAAATCATCTGCCTTTGGTGCCAGTTGCATAAATAAATGCTCGTCAGTAACCTTTTTGTTTAGTTTATTTGGCGGATAAAGAACCCCGGAAGATCCTACAGGAATAACAAATTTGGAATCACGCGGAACTTCTGAATTATACACCCATTTCTTGTAAGGTTGTAAAATCCCATTCTGATACACAATATACCGAGTATAAAATGCAATTATTCTATCGGGATGTTTTAAATGTTCCGTATACATCAAACTTAACCATTGCTGATCATAAATTAGATCATCATCACAGGTCACTATAATTTCATCTGGAAATACCTCGAGGCTGTGTATTAATTTTCTGTGAGAGCAGTTTAGTTCAGAAAATCGAATTTCAAAAATATCTCCCATTAATTTTTGGAGCCGATTGGGTATACTTTTTTTTAAATCATTATTCAACCAAAGGACTATTTTTTTTGGTGATATGTCCTGATTTAAGATACTGCGTATAACTATTTCCAGTGTTCTCAAACGAGAGGGAATGGATGTAAGTGATACGATTACCGGAATAGTCTCTTTCTTCCTTTTTTTTAAACCTTTAGCGGACTTACTTAAAAGACGAAGGCTATGATATAATGATGAAGGAATTTCCTTAAGTTTCATTTTGGGTTAACAATTGTTTCTAATGTTGAAGCAAAACACGGAATGTGGACTTCGCATTATAATTTGCAAATTTAAAGATATACAATAAGAGTTTTATATTTTTGTCAGACTTAGATAAACTGAATGGAACCTCCAAAAATATCTGTAATTATTAGCACCTATAATTCCGAAGAATGGCTTAAAAAGGTGTTATGGGGTTTTAACTGTCAGACTTTCAAACATTTTGAAGTAGTAGTTGCTGATGATGGTTCTGGCCCCCAAACAAAACAATTATTGGAGGAAATGGCTGCAACCGTTTTTTATAAAATTATTCATGTCTGGCAGGAAGATGAGGGATTTCAAAAATCAAGAATTTTAAATAAAGCCGTAGTAGCCTGTAATGCAGAGTATATCATTATGACCGACGGCGACTGTATCCCACGTGAAGATTTTGTTCATGTGCATTATATTAATAAAGCGCACGGTTATTTCATATCGGGAGGATATTATATGTTACCTATGAATATTTCCCATTTAATTACCAGACAAGATATTGAGCACCAGAATTGTTTTGACATCAATTGGTTAAGGGAAAAAGGAATGCCAAAGACGTTTAAAAACAACAAACTTACCGCAAGGGGTTTTATTTCAAAGATATTTAATGCGCTTACACCTACCAAAGCTAGTTGGAACGGTCATAACTCTTCCGGATGGAAAAAGGACATCTTAAATGTAAATGGGTTTGATGAACGGATGCAGTACGGAGGGCAAGACCGAGAATTAGGGGAGCGATTGTTTAATTTCGGTATCAAATCAAAACAACTAAGATACAGTGCCGTTTGTCTGCATCTGGATCACAAACGAAGCTACAAAACGCCGGAATCCATTTCAAAGAATGTAAATATCAGAAGAGAAACCAGAGATAAAAAGCAGGTTTGGACATTTTACGGCATTACCAAATAGTAGGCTAGTTCGTTTTTTCTTTCCAATTTTTTTAGTTCCAGATAATGTTCTGTAACACTAAGCGCATTGAGGTAACAAATTACCATTCCTTTTCGTCCATCAAGTATTCCAAGTCTTAGAATATAGTGATTAAAGAATTTCCATAATGGCTTAAACACCAAGAATATGTAATTAAAGCGCTTTTCAGTATAAAAATCTTCCAAGGCTTTTAGCTGACCATATTTGAGCATTTTCCCTTTGTAATCCGCGTAATTTTTATAACAATAGTGCGTAAGTTTTTCTTTAAGTATACCCGATTTTCCGTTTACTTCTAACGTTTCATGAACAATTTTTTTGTCAGAGAATTGTACTTTGCTTTTTCTGAAAAGCCTGTAATTTTTGTCTGTTTGCCAACCACTGAAATTTAGCGGTTCGTCTTGAAACATAAATTTACGGTAAAACCAATACGC
>CAYTDS010000308.1:0-2810 GCA_964436555.1 uncultured Flavobacteriaceae bacterium
CTTCAGGATCTACATGGTACAAATCGTTTTGAGCAAAGCCTTCAAATTGGGGTCCGGTGATATGGATTCCAAATTCTTCCGGATGCTTCCCAATGGGACTATGCACCGTTGCGGTAAACAGATGCCAATAGGCGCTCTGTATGCAATTCCGCTGAAACAACTGCCGTACCACCTCCAGGGAATCTATGGTTTCCTGCTCGGTTTGGGTGGGAAAGCCATACATTAGATAGGCATGTACCATGATATTGTTCTGTGAAAAATTGTGGGTAACTCGGGTAACCTGACCAATGTCGACCCCTTTTTTCATTTTCGCCAATAACCGGTCAGAAGCTACTTCCAAGCCGCCGGTCACCGCAATACAGCCGGCTTTTGCCATAAGTTCACAGAGCTCCAAGCTGAAGGATTTTTCAAAGCGGATGTTGGTCCACCAGCGTATCTTTACCTTGCGCTCCAGCAAGGCATGCGATAGCGCCCGTAACATTTTTGGAGGCGCCGCCTCATCCACAAAATGAAAACCCGTAATACCGGTATCGTTGACTATTATTTCAATTTTGTTGACCAAGTCATTGGCAGTAGTGTTTTGATAATTTCCAATATAATCCAGAGTTACATCGCAAAACGAGCATTGTTTCCAATAACAGCCGTGCGAGATGGTCATTTTATTCCATCGGGCATCTGTCCACATCCGATGCATGGGATTCACCACATCTAAAAAGGACACATACTTGTCAAAAGGTAAACCCGAGTAATTGGGGGCGGGTAAGTGTTTATGATGGTAAATGGTGTTGGGAATTTTATTCTTATACACCACTTGACTATTTTCTAACACGTAGGTTCTTTCCAATGCATTTATGGACACTTTGCCTTCCAGATGCTGAATAATTTTTAATAAAGGGCCCTCCCCATCGTCCAAAGAGATAAAATCTACAAATTCAAAAATCCGCGGATCGGTAAGCGAACGCAGTTCGGTGTTGCAATACCCGCCACCAAAAGCAATGGGAATCTCCGGAAAAAACTGCTTGGCGAATTGCGCACAACGCAGCGCTGCAAACAAATTGCCGGGAAAAGGAATGGTAAAGCAAATTAAAACGGGCTGCACTTGTTTAATCCGTTCTAAGAAAATATCCAGCATTTTCTCTTCGATGAGGGTGGGCTGAAAACTTAAAAACTCATCTATTTCATCAAAGCTACTGGCAGCAGTTGCAATTTGTTCGGCATATTTGGTGAAGGCAAAAAACTCATCCACATTGGCTTGAATAAAGTCGCCTATTTCCTCAATGAAAAGGGTGCCAAAATGCTTGGCTTTATCGATGATGCCCGGTTCACCGGCTTCCCAAGTGATATCCGTATTTACTTTGGACAGTCGGTGTCCTTGCGGCAAAAAATTAGGTTCCAAAATTTTGTGGGCTGTTTCGATATCCTGCTTCTTAAGAAATGAAATCACTGTATCCACACGGGCAATGTATAAGGCCTTCATTTTACGAACTTCCGGATAATAATGATTGTTCAAGGCTTGTGCCTCTTTAAAGATAGCACGAAGAAAATCGCTGGTAAAAATGGCGGTAAAAAGTTCGATACTTAAATCGCATTGCTCAACCGCGATGTGGTGCTCTTCTAAAAAACCCTTTAAATACGCCGATGCCGGATAAGCCGTATTGAGCTGGGTAAACGGGGGCGTAATAAAGAGAATTTTGGATGGCATGGGGCAAAGATAGATTTCTTTAAAATAGGTTGCTGAAAATAGTAATCTTTTACCAGTTAATCCTTGTGCCATCAGATGCCCAAGAAAAGCAGGGACTATACTCCAATGCTATAGAAAGATTGATGGCATAATGGTTTTAAACAACATTAATTTCAACTAAAAATCAGAAGAATAGCGTCGAATTATTTGTATAGTTAGGAATCCTTACTATATTTGTATCAGCAATAGTGCTAATCAACTTAAATTATAAAAAAAATGGCAAAATCAATTTTTTATCATGCAGGCTGTCCCGTGTGCGTAAGTGCAGAGCACGACATCGTAAATCTAATTGGTGCGGACAATGTAGAACTCGTTCACCTTGGTGAAGATCGCAACCGCATTGCAGAAGCAGAAGGGGTAGGGGTAAAATCTGTTCCGGCTTTATTGACACCCGGCGGAAACGTACTTCACCTCAATTTTGGTGCATCTATGGCAGACGTAAAAGGCTAACAAAGTTTTGCCCTGTAAAGTTAGGATTCCTATCTTTACAGGGTTTTTAATAAAATAAATACAGCGAAGCATGCAGTCCTGCGGGATGAATCCATTAGCCTGTAAATTATTTTAGTTATAAAATGGAAAACTGTAATTAAATGCAATCTTCTTTTAGTTCAAATCAACAAAACAAAAATACAGAGGGTAAAATAGTGGTTGCCTTAGAACGGATTTCTGAAGCGTTCCGAGTGTTACTTTGGAATGAAAGTAAAGAGAACTCGCTGAGTCCAATCCAAATTCAACTTTTAATATTTTTGTTATTTCACTCCCAAGAAAAGTGTAAGGTAAGTTATTTGGCAGATGAGTTTAATATGACCAAAGCCACTATTAGTGATAGTGTCAGAGTTTTGTTATCAAAGGAATTAGTTATCAAAGAAACTGACCCGATGGATACAAGAAGTTACACCCTATTGCTTACTCCAACAGGAAAACAAATCGCTGATAAAGCATCATTTTTTGCATCTTCCATTGAAAAGCCAATTGGGAAGTTGACAGAAGAACAGAAAACTAGTATGCTAAGTGGATTACTTAGAATGATTTATGACTTAAATAAAGCCGGAATCATTACCGTTCAGCG
>CAYTDS010000309.1:0-2807 GCA_964436555.1 uncultured Flavobacteriaceae bacterium
GTTGAATGCTTTCTGCGCCAATAAAATCTACTAAAATATGTTCATGGGAAAGCCATATTTGATTTGGACTTACTGTATGAAGCCCCATAATATCTTGAACAACAAAGTCTTCTTGAATTACTTTATCCTTACAGCTTAGTAATGTCAACATAGAAAAAAAGATGGTTTTAAAACCGCTTCCCATTACTTTTACGATTTGATTTATAAATTAAAAACTTACTTTCTGTAATCTGTTTGTACTATGGTACGTATACCTTCAGCATAAGAAGTGGGTTGAAAGGAAAATCTATTCTCAAACTTATCACTATTAAAAACATAATCCTTATCGTATTGATACAACATCTCTACGGCCTCCCTCATAACCGGGATAAAGATGCCAAGAAATTGAACCATTAGTTTTCCCACGGTTCTATATTTTGGTATTACACCCAACTCTTTGGCAATAGCTTCAACCCATTCTTTTCCCGTATAGGGATTTTTTGCAGTGGGTAAATGCCAGGTTTCTCCATAGGCCTCTGGAGTATTGCCCAATAGAGCTGTTGCCTTTCCTGCATCTACTGTATAAGTAAAAGAATGTTGGTGATTATCTCCCATAAGCCAATTGGCAGTCTTTCCTTGACTTAGCGGATTAAAGACCGTTTCCGTAAGCAAACTGTTGTTCCTTACAGATGGGCCATAGAAATCCGCACACCTCGCTATTAACGCAGTTAAACCTTTTTTCTCAACTGCATCCCATAAGATTTGTATATTGGAGTATCTTACCTTACCTTTTTTACTTGGAGGATCTGTTTTATTTTCTTCCGTTATAGGGTTTAAGTTATTCCCTGAGTACATATAGATGTTGTCAAAAAATACCAATTTACTGTTATTTTTAAGACAGGCGTTGATGACATTTTCCATTAGTAATGGCCAATCCCGTTGCCAAATTTTAGTATTATAAGGGAGTCCTGCGGTTAAATAGACTATTTCAGACCCTTTTACAGCCGTAAAAACTTGATCAGGATTGGTTAAGTCGGCTTTAAAAAGGACATCTTCTGAATTTACTTTTTTCGGATTTCGACTTACCAATCGAATCTCTTTTGTATATGTAGTTAAGGCTTTAGCCAATTCATTGGCAATTGCGCCTCCAGCACCTAATATGGTTTGCATGTTTTTATGTATTTCACGTATTAAAAAATTTCAAGGTAAGTAATAGGATAGCTTTTTTATGATTTAAGAGCAAAGTGGTTTTCCAAATATCGTTTTAATACGTCCGGCTCCGGGGTACCCAGCATTACCTTCTTAGTAATACCATTGTTTTGATAAACCAGTTTTAGCGCATTTGAACCTTGAATATTATAAAGCATTCCCTTAGGAGTTATTCGTATTCCAAGGCCATAATACCAAGGAGTTTGAATAGATTGTACTTCCAGAAGTTTTGTAATTTTCAGGCGTATTCGGATTAAAGCTATACCATAGTGTAACTGTATGGTTGATTGATCAACTAAAATGGTCAACTTGTAGAAAAGTAATAAAACGGAGATTTGAATTAGGAGTACTACTGTAAATGGGTTTGTGGAAAGGGGTTTGCTACCCCATTGATTCCAATAAGCCAAAACAATGAATAGGGCCACGATACCAAAGAGGCCAATTAAGAACCACCCGATTTGCGATTTTCTATATTCCATTTTTTATTGGAGTTAAAAGCTGGGGTTTCTCAAATATAGGATTTTTAGCTTTTAGTTTTTTGGGGAAATCGTATCTGGACTAAATTCGTTTAACTTTACCGCTAAATTTTAAGTTCTAAAACTCATTTGTCGCTCGAGACTTGAAATTAGAAATAGATTTAAGATATTTTGAAAATAAATAGAGTATGCAGAGAAACAAAAGACGTCACTGGTTTTGGAATCTTCTTATTGTCATTACACTTGTAGCGGCACTAATTGCTTTTGCAGTGCATTATAAAAATTGGGTGCGGATGGAAAGCAATCATTTTAGCGTTCTATCTGGGATATATTATAAAGAAATACCCTATACAGAACTGGATTCGGTAAGCATTGTGCCCAAAATTCCAAAGATGGAGCGAATTAACGGTTTTTCTGCAATGCGTGTTGAGAAGGGGATTTTCTTGGATTCCGTTACTAGGTATAAGGTGCGCGTTTTTGTTGATAATTTAGAACATCCGAAGATACGGATGGTTTATCAGGACTCTCTAATAGTATTCTTGAATTACAGAGATTCCATCGAAACCCAAAAAATGTTTGAATTCCTTCAAACTAAAATTACTGTGGATGTTCAAAAACCCTAAAACAATGAAAATTAGGATATTATGCAAATGAGATAACATCTTTTAGTAAAACGATAATTTAAGTATAGGTTTCTATTTATTTTTGGGTTCATATTTGATAGCTATTTTTAAATTTTATCCATGAAGCGTTTTTACATTCTCTTTTTTCTTTTCTCCATGGGGCTTACAGCCCAAAATAGTCTTTCACTCAATGTGGAAAAGGTTAAATCATCAAACGGAGAAATCTTAGTCGCCATTTACACAGAAGCAGATAACTTTCTCAAATTTGATAATGTATATAGATCCCACAGTGCAAAGGCGGAAAAAGGAGTAACTCATTTAACTATTGATAACTTGCCCAATGGCACTTACGCAGTGGCCATTTTTCATGATGCAAACGGTAACCAAAAGTTAGATACCAATTGGCTGGGAATTCCCAAGGAAGCCGTTGGTTTTTCCAAAGCCAGATTGAAAACCTTTGGTCCCCCATCTTTTGAGGAATGTTCTTTTTCCCTTCATGGAGATATGAATCTGACTATAG
>CAYTDS010000310.1:0-2799 GCA_964436555.1 uncultured Flavobacteriaceae bacterium
ATTTAGCTGAAAAGTAGCTGTAGGACTTTCCACAGCAATTACAGCAGCCCTTTTTCCGGGATTAGCTTGCAAAAAATTCTTTGCATAAATTATTCCGGAAATTCCGGCAGCACAGCCCATTTCTGTTACGGGAAGACGGATAACATCGTTTCGAAGCCCTAGCTCATTGATTAAATACGCATCCAAAGAAGGTATCATAATGCCTGTGCAGCTTACTGTTATTATATAATCCAGAGAGTCGGCTTCCCACTGACTTTTAAGTAGTGCCCTTTTTAAGACACCAGCCCCCAATTTTTTAACCTCACGAACATATATGTTGTTCTTCTCTTCAAAAGAGCTAGCCGTAAAAACTTCTTCTGGAGACATGATGCTATACCGTTTATCTACAGCAGCTCCCTCAAATATTTTAATAACTTTTCTTTTGAAACGTTTTTCCTGACCACTTAACCAAAGCTCAACATAAGGAATAATTTCTGATGTATTTTTCCAATAATCCGGCAATTGTTTTGTAACAGTAATAATTTTTATGGAATTCATTTAACAATTGCTTTACCGTTCATAATCCATAAAAATCGAAAAGCCCATCTCCACTGTATGTCGTGATTTAGATTAGGGATATTCATAGCATATTTTAAAAGTTCCTGTTTTTTAAATCCTCTTTTGATAGAGATTAAGCCATCGTATTTGGCAATAGGAGTACGTATAAAAATAATACTAAATAATTGAAAAAGATAGTATGCCAGGCTACTTCTATGTAAATCATTAATAATTACTCCGATTCTGGTAAGCTGAGTAAAAGTTTTTAAAAAAACCGGAATTTCATCTTCAGAGAAATGATGCATGGTTAATGTACACAACAAAATATCATAGCTTAAATCAGTCTCCGGTACAGTCAAAATATCCTTTTCAAAAAAAACAATCTCTGAAAATTTACTCGACTTTTCTCTAGCTATCTGAATGCTCTGTGGGTTAATATCAAAGCCAGAAAATAGTGCCCTTATATTCATGTTGTGGCACATTTGAGCCAGTTCCCTAAGCATGCTCCCATCCCCGCAACCCACATCAACAATGGTATATTGGTTTTGCGGATTTTTGGCAAATAATTCAACCAGCGCATTTTTGGTAATTTTTGTACCCCCTAATAAGGTGTTTACCCGATGAATATCCTTTAAAACAAGTTCAAGTTCAGGGTTGGACAAACTGCAATTGTCCAGAAGTTCTTTTTCCTTGCTGCGAACACTTAGATCTACAAACTTTTTCAATGCTGAATATTTATTATTTTGACCCCAGATACTTGGGACTAATTATAAGTCTTTTAAGTGTTTCTACTTCTTAGTCTTCATCAATCCAATGCACTCCACTACACTAATTTTCATTATCAGTTGGCTTAATATGTACTTTAATGAGTGTATCATAAAATAGAAGTTCCATGGGTCTTTTTAATTATGGAATGTACTAATACCGGGGATTTGGCAAAAAGTGCCATTGTGCTGTTAGATAAATTTTCATTAAGTAATACCCTCTGTAATTGTCGGCCCATCCACAACCGTTGCTTAAAAGCCTTATTCCATTGTCTGGTATATTCTTTTTCTAAAGCAGTTCTTGTCATCTGCTTATTTTTAAAATGGCTAATAAGTAAATCCGCGGCAATTTTGGCGCTATGAATAGCCATGGCCATTCCGTTACCACAAAGGGGATGGATTAACCCCGCTGTATCCCCGCACATTAGCATATGGTTTTCAACGGCCTGCTTTTGATGAAATGAAATTTGAGCTATACTCATTGGTTCCTTAAACAGTGGTATTGCATTTTCTAAAAATGTTTTTAAAAAGGGATTTTGTGCAACTACGTTTGCATTAAAACGTTCAATATCTTTTTCTTGCCTAAAACTTTTGTACGAAACTAAATAACAAAAGTTTACCGCTCCGGTCTCTATTCCCGACAAACCGGCGTAGCCACCCCTAAAATTGTGAAGTGCCACCGTATCCTTGGGGAAGGTGTCTAGCCTGTAATGTGCTTTTACTGCTAACCAGGGGGATTTTTTATGTATAAAATCGCGTTGTAAAGATTTATCTAATACTGCACGTTTTCCATAAGTCCCCAAAACAAAAAGGGACTTAAATGTTTTTTCGGATGCTGTAGTAATCTCAAAATAAGTATCATTATAAACCACGGTTGTTACGCTTTCAAAAATAAAAGACACACCAACGCTAAGTGCTTTTTGGTAAAGCAAATGATCAAAGGCGTATCTACTTAACCCTATACCCCCCATGGGAAGGCCTATTTTCATAGACTTTCCTTTTTTAGTTGATAGTTGTAACTTATTAATTGAGACTGCATCGGTAAGGTTTATGGAGACCCCTAAATAGTCTAAATAAGGAAGAACTTCATTGGAAATATATTCCCCGCAGACTTTGTGATGGGGATATAGATTCTTTTCGAATACAAGAACTTTTAGGTTCTGTTTGGCCAACTGAATACATGCCGTGAGTCCAGCTAGTCCACCACCAATAATAATAGTATCGTAAATCTTCACCTAAGTGAAGGTACGTAATTCAAAACAAAAACCTTGACGATTACGCCAAGGTTTTAACTCGTTCCATAAGTTTTAAGCTAAATCGAATTAATTTGTTCCTGCTTCTTTTTTGGCATCTTCGACCATTTGATCATTTGGAACAATAGCTACGTTTACCCTTCTGTTTTTAGAGCGACCTTCAGCAGTACTATTATCATGCATGGGTTGAGTTTCACCAAACCAATTCGTGGTAAATCGTGAACTTGCCAGACCTTTTTGCTTTG
>CAYTDS010000311.1:0-2778 GCA_964436555.1 uncultured Flavobacteriaceae bacterium
GTGGACCGGAGAGCTTATTTCGGATTGATGAGAGCCAAGAGAGCGGGAGAATCGTTAACCAAGGAACAGGAAGAAGAACTTACTGATTTACAAGAAAAAGCTACAGCGTATAATAAATTGGTAGCTGAATGGCGTTCAACCGTCTCTATGGATAAGTTTGTAGCCTTACGTAAAATGTACAATGATGCAGGAGTACGTATCTACGCTTTCAAACCAAGAGCCTTTGAAAAAGATAACACAGATGCCGAAATAGATTGGGGAATGCAAGTTGCAAAAGTCCTGGGCGCCAGTCATGTTACTTTAGAACATCCCAGTGATGACGCGCATACAAAGAAATTAGGGGAATTCGCAAAAAAGCATGGTGTTTATGTGGCCTATCATGGACACGAGCAACAAACCCCTACATTTTGGAATACCGCTATAGAACAATCGGAGTTTAATGCTTTGAATTTAGATCTTGGACATTATGTGGCGGCAGGTAATTCCGGAGCAATAGACATCATCAAAACAAAGCATACCCACATTCAGAGTATGCATGTAAAAGACCGACAAAGCAAGGAAAATGGGGGAAAAAATCTGGTTTGGGGAACCGGAAATACGCCTATAAAAGAAGCTTTACAGTTAATGCGAGATAATGGGTATAAATTTCCGGCAACGATAGAGTTGGAATATGATATTCCTGAAGGTTCTGATGCGATAACTGAAGTAAAAAAGTGTTTAGCCTATTGCAGGGAGGCGCTGAGTTAGTAAAGCTAGATTTAATTTACTCTGTTTGGTCAACTCTATTTCTCTACATGATTTGTTTCATGGTAATAGTTTTTTAGAATGGATTCCATTTCCTTTCTTCCTTCTGCCACAATTTTTACCTCATGCCATAACTGGTCGGTAATTAAGGATCGCAGCGGTTGTTCAATTTTAGGAATCGATGGAAATACTTTTACCAACTTTTTATCCCAGGTTTTGTAATATTTAAGCAAATCGTCCGGATAGACAATCTTCCTTTTGGTGCCTTCATCCATTCCTTTAAAAGGATGTGGAATATTGAGATAGCCGTAATCATCAGTAAGTTGTTCCCCCGGGGCGATATCTCTTATGGCCACTTCAAAATCATAGGCAGTAGTAAGACAATTGGAATTAAAACTATGATTTACATAACGCCCATTATCCCAGCAAAGAACAAAGTTTCCCTTATTATTTCTGTAGGTATATGTATCCAGAATATTTTGGTACAAAGGCTCCAGGGATTGTACTTCCGTGGGGCTAAATTCCCGATCCAGCTTGTCTAGCACCCATGTAATGGTACCAGCGGGAATAAACTCAGTGGCTACAACGCCATAGCCAACTTCACTGTTTATAAATTTTAATTCGGTTTTGGGATGTATCATAAATTGCCCTGCTATTTTGTTTTAAATAATGAAGTGAAGGTTACTAAATAACAGCTAAAGCTAATAGTATTTTTTGAATAAAATAGTATCTTTTTTAGCGATTTTTAGCTCATATGATTATTGAGATTTTAACTTAGGTTTGGACACTTTTTTCTAATTGAGCATCTAATCCCGAGCGGGACACCCTCCATTTGTCCCGAAAGAAGTTCTTTTAAGAATTCAAATACAAATCCACTAAACCATCGGGAGTAGTTACAAAAATGGTTTTGGTTTCCCTATCCACTTTGGTAATGATGTGATCATTAATGGGAATCAGCAATTGTTTATCATCTTTTAAAACTTCAAATAAGGCCTGTGCTGTGGTATCATTAATGCTTTGAATAATCCCAATGTTACCATTAAGGCTGTCTTGGAGAGAAAACCCAATAACTTCATGATAATAAAACTTATTTCCGGTGAGTTTGGGCAGAAATTTTAGTGGTAAATACACCTCGGATCCCATAATACGATCTGCATCGGCTTCATTGGCTACTTCTTCAAAGCGAACCCGTAATAGTTCCGACCGGTGCAGTTGGGATTTCTTAATAAAAAATGGAATCAGATTGCCTCCAAGAAGGACCAACACTGATTCCATTTTTTCGTATGCTTCGGGTTCATCGGTATCTAATTTTATTAGTACCTCACCCTTAAAACTATGCTTGGAAACGATTTTGCCCAAATAGAAACAATCGTCTTTTTGCATTGATTTTGGTTCTTATTTTTCTTCTTCTGAAGGAGTGGCTTCTTCTGCAGCAGGAGCAGCTTCTTCCGCAGGGGCGACAGCTTCTGTAGTTTCAGCAACTACTTCTTCAGATGCAGTTTCAACAACTTCAGCAACTTCTTCTACTACTTCCTCAACAATAGGAGGTGCAGCTGCTTCAGCTGCAGCCATTGCGCGTTTTTCGTTTACTTCTTTTTCTGCTTTTAAAGCGTCAGCTTTAGCTTTAGCTTGCGCTTTTGACAAACCTTCAACTTTATTTTCAACGATTTTAGCTTTTTCCTCTAACCAAGCATTAAATTTTTCTTCTACCTGCTCTTCAGTCAACGCTCCTTTACGAACACCACCTAATAAGTGATGCTTCAAAAGAACTCCTTTATAAGATAAAATACGTTTTGCTGTTTCAGAAGGTTGTGCTCCGTTTTGTAGCCATTTTACCGAACCATCAATATCAAGGTCAATAGTTGCAGGGTTAGTATTGGGGTTGTAGGTTCCCAATTTTTCTAGGTATTTACCATCTCTTTTAGCGCGGCTATCTGCTGCAACTACCCAATAGAATGGTTTTCCTTTTTTTCCGTGTCTTTGTAATCTAATTTTTACTGGCATATCACATTAATTTAGTAGGGTGCCCGACCC
>CAYTDS010000312.1:0-2754 GCA_964436555.1 uncultured Flavobacteriaceae bacterium
AAATGGTAGATCTAAACGGTCAATACCAAGATATTAAAGAAGAAATTAACGCCTCTATTTCCTATATCTTAGAAACATCAGCATTTATTAATGGGCCGGAAGTTCACGGATTTCAAAAGGAACTGGAAGACTATTTGGGAGTTAAGCACGTTATCCCCTGCGCCAATGGTACGGATGCATTGCAAATTGCTATGATGGGATTGGGATTACAACCCGGAGACGAGGTGATTACAGCCGATTTTACCTTTGCAGCTACTGTTGAGGTTATTGCTCTTTTACATCTGACCCCTGTTTTGGTAGATGTGGAACAAGATACTTTTAATATGGATATGTTTGCTCTTGAAAAGGCTATCACGCCCAAAACCAAGGCCATAGTTCCTGTGCATTTGTTTGGGCAATGCGCTAATATGGATAAAATTATGGAAATGGCACAGCGTCATAATCTCTATGTTATTGAAGATAATGCTCAAGCCATTGGGGCGACGCATACATTTAAAAATGGTAATAAGAAAAAAGCTGGTACAATAGGACATGTGGCTGCTACTTCCTTTTTCCCCTCCAAGAATTTGGGGTGTTATGGAGACGGGGGCGCAATTTTTACGGATGATGATACACTGGCCCATACCCTACGAGGTATAGTAAATCATGGTATGTATGAACGATATCACCACGATGTGGTGGGCGTCAATTCCAGATTGGATTCCATCCAGGCAGCAGTTTTACGCACTAAGCTCCCGCTTTTGGATGAATATAATAATCGAAGAAGAACAGCTGCCAGAGCGTATTCCAAGATGCTGGAAGGTCAAAAAAACATTCTAGTGCCTAAAACAGTAAGTGCTTGTGCCGGGATATGTGATACCTGCGATTGTCATGTGTTTCATCAATACACCATACGTATTTTAAATGGGCAAAGAGATGCCCTTGCAAAGCATTTAGGAGAAAAGGGAATACCTTTCGGGATATATTATCCAATTCCGTTACACCGACAAAAAGCATATTTGGATGAACGGTATAAAGAGTCCGATTTTCCTGTTACTAATCAATTGGTACAAGAAGTCATTTCCCTTCCCATGCATACCGAATTGGATGAAGAACAGATCCGTTATATCAGTAAAACAATTTTAAATTTTATAGCTAATTAAATGAAAATACTTGTTACCGGAGGTCTTGGTTTTATAGGCTCCCATACTGTAGTGGAATTACAAAATGAAGGTTTAGAAGTAGTAATAATTGACGATCTCTCCAATTCATCTGAGAAAGTTCTCGAGGGGATTACTGCGATTACCAATAAAAAACCGGTATTTGAAAAACTAGATCTAAAGGAAAAATCCAAAGTTCAGGATTTCTTTAAAAGACATAATGATATAGAGGGAGTTATTCATTTTGCAGCATCCAAGGCTGTTGGCGAAAGTGTGGAAAACCCCTTGTTGTATTATGAAAACAATATTGGGACATTGGTTTATTTATTGAAAGAGCTTTCAAAAAAATCAAAGGCAAGTTTTATATTTAGTTCGTCCTGCACGGTGTATGGTCAGGCAGAAACTATGCCGATTACAGAGGATGCTCCGGTTAAACCTGCCGAGTCACCCTATGGCAACACAAAGAAAATGGGAGAGGAAATTATTAGGGACACCTGTAAAATTTCTAAAGGTTTACAAGCCATTTCGCTTCGCTATTTTAATCCTATGGGAGCACATCCAAGCGTAGAAATAGGAGAACTACCTATCGGGGTCCCACAGAATTTGGTGCCGTTTATTACGCAAACAGGGGTAGGTTTACGAAATCAGTTGTCCGTTTTTGGAGCTGATTATCCAACGGAAGATGGCACATGCATTCGCGACTATATTCATGTGGTAGATTTGGCAAAAGCCCATGTGGTAGCTATGCAACGTCTATTGAGCGGAAAAAATGATACAAATTATGAGGTATTCAATATAGGGACAGGAAAGGGAAGTTCTGTTTTGGAGGTGATCCATAGTTTCGAAAAAGTATCGGGCAGAAAGTTGAATTATAAAATTGTTGATCGACGTCCCGGGGACGTTATATCGGCCTATGCGGACACCACAAAAGCCAACTCCATTTTGGGATGGAAAGCCCAATCTTCCTTAGACGAGGCCATGAAATCGGCCTGGGAGTGGGAACAAAAAATCAGAAACTAACTCAAACTCTACCAAATGAAAAACCACTTACTTTCCCTTATCCTCTTCATTTCCTATACCGCTATTGCTCAAGATACTTATTTACAATGTGGGAATATTTTGGATACGCAAACCGGTAAATTATTAGCAGAAAAAACGCTGGTTATTTCCGGGAACAAAATCAAAAGCATCCAAAATGGATACACTACGGGCTCGGAAGCAGATACCGTAATCGACTTAAAAAGCAAAACCGTTTTACCGGGTTTAATTGATATGCATGTCCATATTGAAGGAGAGTTTGGACCGGGGTCCTATATTGAAGAGTTTACATTAAATGAGGCTGATGTAGCATTAAAATCAACCGTATACGCAAGACGCACTTTGATGGCAGGTTTTACCACGGTCAGGGATTTGGGGGGTACAGGCGTAAATATTGCCTTAAGAAATGCCATAAATAAAGGATTTGTTGACGGGCCAAGAATTTTTACAGCAGGAAAGTCGATTGCAACCACCGGAGGACATGCAGACCCTACCAATGGAATGAAAAAGGAACTTATGGGGGATCCGGGACCTAAAGAAGGTGTAATAAATTCTCCAGAGGATGCAAGGAAAGCTG
>CAYTDS010000313.1:0-2752 GCA_964436555.1 uncultured Flavobacteriaceae bacterium
AGATTAAAAGATAGCTTGTTCAAAGCAAAAGCAACAGATACTATTGCCGCAATACCATAAATGGCATACCAGACATACGGGTCGGGATCATTATATTGCATAATTGCAGCCCAAATAAAAAGGGCAGCAAATACAAAACCAAAGGATTTAAAAAACAGGTTCATTTTCTACTAGGATTTTAAGTGCGATTTAATAATATCATATACATCTACTCCCAAAACCGGGTCGGACGGAATATATGCCGGTACATTGCTAATAAGCACCGGATGATCTTCGTTACTTTCGGGAATGCGACCATGAGAACCCTTGACTAAATTGGCATCAAGAGGAATAATGTTCATAAGGGTTCGGAAACCCAATTTCTTTTTGACCAGTTTCCAAACAACCTTGGGAACCACAAAGGGGTCTTTGGGATCGGTAAGCATTTCTACCGGATCGTAGCCGGGTTTTTTATGAATGTCCACCATTCGGGCAAAATCCGGAGCTTTGGCATCGTCTAACCAATAATAATAGGTAAACCAGGAGTCTTTGTCGGCCAGTACAACCAAATCCCCACAACGCTCATGATTCAAATTTGCCTTTTCAATTTCCTCTCCTGTCAAGACCTGTTCTACACCTTTCACCTCTTCTAAAATGTTTTTCACCTTTTCTAAAAGACTTTTGTCATTCAAATAGACATGTGCCACTTGATGATCTGCAACTGCGAAAGCTTTACTGGCACCGTGATCTAGTAACTCCAGGCCGCGTTCTATCCGAATGGCCAGATAATGATGCTCCCTTAAAATTCTATTGAGGTGGATGGGGTAATGCACATCGGTAATGCCATATTCTGAAAGGAGTAGGATGCGACTATCCCTTTTTTCATAATGGGTTACCAAATCTTTCACAATGGCATCGATTTCCAGCAAATCGGTTTTGATTTTATTAAAGTCATTCCCGTGACGTTGGAGGTTATAATCCAAATGGGGTAGATAAATCAGCGTTAAGGTCGGATCGTTTAATTCGTCGTTTATAATCGAAGCATCCGCAATCCACTTACTGGATTTTATAGAGGTTTTTGGTCCCCAAAAATGAAATAAGGGAAATTGTCCGAGTTTTTCCTGAAGAATATCCCTCAAGCCGGCTGGATGTGAATAGATATCCGGGATTTTCCGGCCATCGGCCAAATAATTGGGCCTTGGGGTAACACTGTAATCGGCCGAAGAATACATATTGTACCACCAAAACATATTGGCACAGGTAAACGTAGGATCTTCTGCTTTTAGGGCTTCCCAAATTTTTTCCGATTGCACCAGCTTATTGGATTGCCGCCAAAACTTTACTTCACATTCCTCATTAAAATACCAGCCGTTGGCCACAATGCCATGATTTGCCGGCCATTTTCCTGTTACATAGGTAGATTGTACCGTACAGGTAACTGCCGGAAGCACCGGATTTATGGTAGTAGACTTTCCTTTTTGTATAAATTGTGATATAAAGGGGGTAAACGCCCCTATCAGTCTTTGAGACAGCCCAACAACATTAATAACTACGGTTTTATGCATTTGTTTCTGCTAATTTTACCTTCATCCAAAGCAGTTCCCGAACAATGGAATCGGACAAATTGGATTTAAGTTCTGTGGGTAATACATCCCAGGTATAGGTTTCTACTTCCAAATGATTGCTAACATCATGGTCTTTAAGATAATCTATTACTTTTAGTATTTGATCTTGCGTTGATAACAATGTCCCAAATCGTTCTAAAAATATGGGGACATGAAAATGTGCCCTGATTTCCTTAAACTCTTTTGACCGATCCAGAATTACAGGTAAATCGGTATAAGTAATGACCTTATCCCCTACCTTCTCCGTAACCTGATGGAGATAAGTCGATTCATTGAAGAGCGCCAACGTTTTCCAGGTTTCTTCCACCTCACCCGCATTAAAGATTATTTTCAATGCTGCGCTAATTTGTATTTTTCCAATACTAATTCCGGCATCATTGAATTTTTTAAACGAATATTCCGGGTCTTCATAAGCCAAAGAAAAATGACACACATCATAACAGACGTTGATGTACTTGTATACCAACTTTTCTGCCTCATCTATTTCAATTCCGAATTCATTCACTAAAAAATCACACCCAATAGGAACCAAATATTCGTTAAAATAGGTAACTACTTCTTCGCTGTTCTCCATTAGTCCATCGGGTTCCGGTTCTATGCTTAATTGCAGCTGTTTTCCTGTTGACTTTTCTATTTCGTAAAGTGTTGCAATCACTTTAGCATAATTTAGGGCACTTAGGCTATAAATATGATCCAGATCTTCGGCATATTCTCCGTGCCAATATTTATAACTTATGGGATTGGTAGATATACTGCCAGATTGATTTGCCGGGAGCAGATAGGCTAATTGTTTAAAAAGTCGGATGGTGTACGCTACTCTTTCGTCCGTTGTCCAATCCGGATGATGCACAAAATCCTTTACTTTTTCCCTGTGAAAATTGCCATAAGGAAAACCGTTCATCGTATAGACGTACAGATTATTGTTATCTAACCAGGTCTTAAATTCCTTCAACGTATTTCCCAAACCCAATTCCTCACTTGCCAAATTGGAAAGACGCAAACCAATTCCAAAGGCTTGCCCATTAGCTACTTTCGAAGCAATTTCGGGAACAAACTTTTCAATATTCTCAAAAGTTTCTGCCCAATCCTCTCCGGGATGAATATTGGTGCAGTAGGAAAGATGGTATTTTTGGTTTATGAACATTTTT
>CAYTDS010000314.1:0-2748 GCA_964436555.1 uncultured Flavobacteriaceae bacterium
GGAATGGCGTACATCATTACCGTCGGTGCCGTGTTTTTGGGATAGGCATGTTGTCTGGGAGCAACGCCACGGGTAACCTGAATATACAAAAGGCAATCTTTACCAACTAAATTGGCTTGTTCCAATAAAAGGGGGATTTCCTTACGTAGCAAATCTACATCATAAGCGATGTTAATTTCGGATAGGCAGTACTTTAGGCGCTGCAGATGCTCCTCTTCATAAAAAAACCGGTTCCCTATCTGAACCATGACCTCATAGATTCCATCTCCAAATAGAAAACCTCGGTCAAAAACTGAAATCGTAGCTTCTGCGGCGGGTACAATCTTTCCGTTAAGATATACTTTCTCGGGATAAGGATTCATCAATTTTCCTTTTTAGTGGACAGCAGCCATCGAAGGACCTTCGTAGGTAACCCTGTAAATGGCATCTCCAAAATCGTCCGAAATTAATAAAGAGCCATCTTCCAAGAATAATAAATCTACCGGACGCCCAAAGGGCTCCTGACTTTCCTCATCCAACCACCCTTCTATAAAGGGCTCATAACCTATCGATTTGTTACCATCCAACTTTACCATTGCAATACGGTAGCCCACTTTTTTGGAGCGGTTCCACGAGCCATGTTCGGCTATAAAAGCTACATTTTTGTAAGCGTCCGGAAACATCCCTCCGGTAGGGAATTTTATTCCCAAAGGAGCCACATGCGCCCCCAATGCTTGTACCGGTGGAACAAAATCAGAGCATGGGCGTTGGTTGCCAAACTCAGGATCTTTTACGGTTCCGCCGTGACAAAAAGGATAACCAAAATGCTGCCCAGGTTCTGAAATTCTATTCAGCTCGCAAGGCGGAATATCATCGCCCATCATGTCCCGACCATTATCGGTAAACCACATATCACCGGTTTCCGGATGCCATGTAAAGCCTACGGTATTTCGCACCCCTCTGGCAACAATTTCGCGGTTGCTACCGTCCGGATCCATACGGCTTATGGTGCCAAAACGCTCATCTTCCCCGGTTCGGTCACAGATGTTGCAGGGAGCACCGACAGGCACGTACAATTTGCCGTCCGGTCCAAAGGCGATGTATTTCCACCCATGGTGGAACTCTGTTGGAAAATCATCATATACCACCTCGGGGACCGGGAGACTGTCCAAGTGTTGTTCTATATTTTTATAGCGCAATAAGCGGTCCACCTGAGCTACATACAAATCACCATCCCTAAAAGCGATGCCGTTGGGCACTTCTAAGGTAGAATCCAGAATTATGGTACGATCGGCACGGTAATCCCCGTCCCTATCTTGAATGGCGTAAACCGTTTTATCGTTTCTGGTACTAACAAACAAGGTGCCGTCTGTTCCCATGGCCATGGATCTGGCCCCGTCAATACTATCGGCAAAAACTTCAATTTTAAAGCCCTCCGGAAGTTTTAATCGATCCACAGGTAAGAGCGAAGCTTTTTCATCGTATTCAATTTTTGGAGTCGTTTCAGCCGGGGCTTCTTTTTTTTGATTACAAGCAATGATTACTAAAAATAGGCCGCTAATCAGGAATGTTTTTTGAAGTGTTTTTGTGTTTTTCATACGATAACATTAAAATTATTAATAGTCTTGGAACATTTTGAATCCTGAGACTACTGCATACAACTAATGGTTAAGAGGTAAATTCAATTTCATTTTATAGGATAACATCTTTTCTCAAAGTTAAGGTAATATGCTTTTAAAAGAAAAATAGACCTCCTAGCCTCCAGCCCGGAATAAATGAGCAACGTTTAACGAACTTAACCCAATTTCTCTTTAAAAAAAGCAATGGTGCGTTGCCAGGCGAGTTCAGCTGCGGCTTTATCATAACGTGGGGTGGTGGTATTATGAAATCCGTGGTTTACACCCGGATAGTTGATAAATTCATATTCCTTTTGATGCTGCTTTAGTGCTGCCTCATAGGCCGGCCAGCCTTCATTCACACGGGTATCCAATTCTGCATTTTGAATTAGCAAAGGCGCCTGGATTCGGTCGATGTCCTCAGTCGGTTGTCCGCCATAAAAAGGTACGGCAGCAGCTAAATCGGGCAAACGTACTGCCATCATATTAGAAACCCATCCGCCAAAACAGAAGCCTACTACGCCTACTGTTCCGGTACAATTGGGATGCGCTTTGAAATACGCATAAGCAGCGATAAAATCCTCCAGAATTTCATTGCGATCCCGCTTACTTTGCATTTCCCGTCCGGCATCGTCATTTCCAGGATAGCCACCGAACGGGGTTAAAGCATCCGGTGCCAGAGAGATAAAGCCTTCCAAAGCCGCTAGTCGGGCTGTATCCTCAATATAGGGATTTAAGCCCCGATTTTCGTGTACCACTAAAATTCCGCCTAATTTCTTTGTATTCCCTTTGGGTTGGGAAAGTAAGCCTTTGATGCTGCCCCCTCCATTAGGAGAATCGTAGGTAATAAAATCGGAATCGAGTCGTGGATCATTTTGTGGCACCAAAAGGGTATCTACATAATTTGGCATTAAAAAGCTCATTAAAGAGGCTACTGTAATTCCACCAACGGCATAAAGCGATAGTTTTTCTATAAAAGTACGACGGGGAATACGGTTATGGGCATAATCATCATACAGATCAAACACTTCTTGTTTGATAAGGTCTTTGTTGAGCTTTTCCATAGCAATAGGAGTTTAAATTAGTTTGTGCATTTTAGTAAGTTTAAATATAGTGAGTTTAGGGGATTATTGGAAAATGAAATGTGGAAAAT
>CAYTDS010000315.1:0-2747 GCA_964436555.1 uncultured Flavobacteriaceae bacterium
TAGAACCTGAGGAAATCTTTTCATCCAAAGACAAGGAAATTGAATATTTAAAACAAAAACTTGCCGAAAATGATGATATCCTGGCAGAACTTATGTTTAGACAAGACTCGATAGAAGAAAACAGGCAAAAGGATCTGGAACGTCGTTTTGAAATGGTAATGCGTATGGTTCGAAGAGAGACAAACGGAGCAAGACCCGATCTGGAAGAGAAAGCTATGCAAATGTACTTTATTAACAATGATCGGGATGCTCTTGTAAACAATAAACCAGTTGATCCCGTTTTAAATACAATCGGTATAAAAAGTGAACAGAAAAACAATGCGACAACTACGAACACAACGAAGGAAGTCGTAAATCCCGTTATTCCAGAAAAAACAAAGGATGAAGTTCTTGCCACCAAAACCGATGTAAAAACTGACTCTCCAACGACTCAGGTTAGTACTACAAAAGATGAATTTACGAAACTAGCACTGGAAAATGGGGTAAAAGCACGAAAATTCCGTGATCTCCAAGGGGTAGAAGATGGATACTATATTGTAGCCAATGTATATAAAGGAGAACAATATCTCAATAAATTCATAGGTGAGTTAAACAATAAAGGAATCCCAGTAAACTATTTTAACAATTCCAACAACGGTTTAAAATATGTCTACCTCCAAAAGTTCGACACATGGCAAGAAGCCTTGGCATTTCACAAATCGCAAGGTAATGGAACCTATGAAGGGGACATGTGGATAATGAATGTAGAAAACACCAACTATACGGACAAAGCCTATGTAGAAAATGTTAGCAAACTAAAAGAAAAAGCAACCAAATATGACGATACTACCTTACAACAAAACGTTGTAGTTAAAGATAAAGCAACTTCTGGTGATCCGTCAGCAAAAAGTCTAAAAATTGACGGCTTAGAGTCGGGCTACTACATTATTGTCAATGTTTTCGCCAACCAAAATAACGCTAATCGTTTTGTAAAACTTTTAAACTCCAGAGGGCTTAATGCCAGTTATTTCATTAATCCCGAAAATAACTACAGATACGTTTATCTGAGACGTCATGACTCCTGGAACAATGCCTTATTATCCTACTATACCAAACTAAACGACACCTATGATGACAAAATGTGGATCATGCGTGTAACACCAAACTTATTGACCTAATGAAGCGAAATTTCGTTAAAAAACTACTCTTATCAAGTTTACTTTTATATTCCTGCCTAAGCTTTTCTCAAGAATTCAGAACTTTTGGAGTACGCTACCAAGACAATATAAAAGGGGATTTAACATTTATAGCCAATAATATTCTTAACAGAAATGCGGGAGGATCCAATGGGCCCAATACGCCGTACAATACTACCGGTAGTTCCTCGCAATATAATGACAATTTCAATATGCAATATATTGATATTGATGGAGACCCAACTACGTTTAGCTCTAGTAGTGCAAATTTCACTTTTCCCAATGCCGATTGCAATCTAATTCGATATGCCGGTCTCTATTGGTCTGCAACTTATCCCAGTGCGCAAGCAGGCCAAGCAGTTGGAACCGGAAGACAAAACGACTTTAATCAAGTGCGTTTTCGCGTTCCGGGCGGCTCTTATGTTAACGTTACTGCAGATGAAGTTCTCTATGACGGATTTGCAAGTGCAGAAGCTGCAATGCGTCAAAATAGTCCTTACGCCTGCTATGCCGATGTTACCTCACTTATTACAGCACTCCCAAACCCAACAGGGGAATACACAATTGCCAATGTGCGCTCCGTGG
The DNA here is from genome assembly GCA_964436555.1 of uncultured Flavobacteriaceae bacterium. Lineage (GTDB taxonomy): Bacteria > Bacteroidota > Bacteroidia > Flavobacteriales > Flavobacteriaceae > Aurantibrevibacter. The sequence goes on from CAYTDS010000315.1 coordinate 1,761, forward strand.
TCGGATCCCTTACTCCTGGTGGCGGGGCATCTGCTGGTTGGACATTAGTTATAGTTTACGAAAACCCAACTCTCAGTGGAAAACTTATTACAACTTTTGATGGCTTTGCCAGAGTTAGAGCGGCCAACCCTTCAGTAGATATCAACTATTCAGGATTTAATACCATACCTGCAGGACCGGTAAGAGCAAGAATAGGTGTTGCAGCACTAGAGGGAGATAACCGTATTGAAAATGTTACAGCAAGAATCAGGGCACAAAGCAATGCCAGTTTTACCACTTTAAGTAACGCTATAAATCCGGCAAATAACTTTTTTAACAGCACCATTTCGTTAGATGGTGTTCTCTCAACAAACAGAACACCAAGTAGTGCAAACACTTTGGGTTATGATACGGATATTTTCCTACTAAACAACCCTGCCAATAGTGTTATACCAAACAATGAAACAGCAGCTACTTTTAGATTTACTTCTAATCAAGATCAATACTATCCATTTTTCAATTCTTTCAATGTAGAAATAATTGAGCCCAATATTGTTGTAGAAAAGAAAGTGGAAGATATTGCCGGGAATGATATAACAGGAGCCGGGGTTAATCTCGGTCAACAGTTAGATTATGTATTGTCCTTTCAAAATACAGGGAATGATAATGCAGTTAATTATACCATTCGGGATGTACTTCCTATAAATGTAACTTTTATCCCATCCAATTTGATATTACCTCCGGGTGTTACCTATGTCTTTGATGCCCCTAGCAATACTATAACTTTTACTATACCTAATAACTTGGTAGAGATTGGCGATCCCGTTTCCAGGATTCGGATGCGGGTACGCGTTGCAGAGAATTGTTTTGACTTTGTAAATGCTTGCACAGACTTAATTGAAAACCTCGCCTTTTCCACTTACAGAGGACAAATTAACGATAATCAAATTACCGATGACCCTAGTGTTTCAGATTTTGATAATTGCGGATTTGTAACCCCCGGTGCTA
>CAYTDS010000316.1:0-2745 GCA_964436555.1 uncultured Flavobacteriaceae bacterium
AAAGGCTCGGGCTCTTTCACACGATAAATTGTTTATTATTTTTTCTTTCATAAGCCTCTTTTTATTGAATTTCGCTTACCACCCTACCTAAGTCCCTGTTTATTGGGGTTCATGGCTTAGGTGGCTTTTATTTTTGAGTTACCCACCTTACCCATCTTGGTAGGTTAGGTAATATTTAGGTTACTATAGGTTTATATACCCTACCTTAAGGCAGCTCCCGCTTAGTGGGCAGACGAAGTATCTTAGGTAAGTAGGTAGGTGCTATTTTATTTTTTTCGATAATTCCAGTTCCCAAGGGGTATCGCTAAAGTTTGGTTTTGCCAGATAACCGTATACCTGTCGCTTTGGATGTTTGACTCTTTGGAAGTTGAACCCGGATAGGGCACGCCCAATATTGATATGATTCAACCGCAGATTAATACAGCTTAGTTTGACCAGCACATCGGAGGCGGTCAAGAAATCCTTAATATCGTCCGATTTTTCAAAGTACTTGGAAACTAATTCCTCTTCCGTGGTCAACTTGGTGTATTTTTTGTTCCGTACCTCGTTCTCCTGGATATCCGTAATGGCCAGTTCGGGTTCGAACGTAGGGTCTAAGTAAGCCAAATGATAGGCCTGTGACCATACCTTGTTAATATCTACTTCTTTGGAATATCCAAAATCAATCTTTCCCTTTAGCTCAAAACACAGCCATCTTACGGAACCGGTTTCATCGTTTAAAAAGGAAGACATATTCGTACTACCAACAAAGGAGCATATCCTTGGCAGGGTAGTGTTCTTTCTATCATACGGTAATCGCTCGTTAATAAAAGTTTTGGAGAAAAATGCTTTCAATGCGTTGACATCCTTTTTGGAAAGCACTGCCAGTTCGTCCAGATTGTAGAGAAAGTTTCTACAGAGCTGTATCCGGGCATCTTTATCATTACTGATATCCTCTGCCATATATTCTCCTAGTTCCGGGGGACAAAGAAATCGGCACCAAGTGGATTTTCCAGAGTTCTGTCCCTGATGGGATAGCACAAAAGCCTGTTTATTGAAATAGTTGGCTTCCAAAGCACATTTTATGGTTCGCACCAACCATTTTTTAAAATGGTAGTTGAATGCTTCTTCCTCATAAATCGGAACATAGGAAGCCAATTTCAATATATGGTCCTGACCATCCCATGGAGGTAAGCCTTCAAAATACTCTTTTATGGGATTGTATTTCGGGATCCACTCGGAACGAAGCAGGATTTCCAGCTTTCCGGTTGGGATATCCACTCCTGCCTTAGCAAGTTCTATGATAAGGGAATTCAGGTTCAGGTATTGCCATTTTCTGGAATCCTTAAAGGATATCTGAAAGTCATGTGATATTTCGTTGTACGTAATATCATACTTGGCCTCAAGATATTCCATGGTATAATCATAGACCGTCTTTTTCTTAGGGTCGGCTACATCATAGAGCTCTTTGTGTTCTGCAGCTGCCATATTGAAAACTTATCTTCTTTTTTTCAATAGCTGCTCATTGAACTTCTGCTCAAGATATTCATCTGACACATCAGGTTTTCCTAAAAGCCAATCATCAATCCTGTCCTTTTCAAAAAAGAGTTTGCGGATTTCCTTATTATCTCCTTTAGGGATTAGATTGAGTCTTGAAAGTTTATAGATGGTACTTTCAGACAGTCCGGTATACAGTACCAGATCTTCCAGATTAAGAACCTTCTTATTAAAAGCCAATAATCCTTTTATTTCTTTTAGTATTTCAATAACAGGTGTGTCCACATTCGTATCGGACATCACATTCATTTGCTCATTCATAGTTTCGTATTTTAGAAATTAATGATGAGTAAAAGGCCTTTTACAATTTTGAATTCGACGGCTAAAATAGCTTGATGATAATGGAAGACACCATAAAAGGGGGCATACACCCTTACTATTTTTAAATACACCCTTTTTACTTAGGAAAGCAATTATCTATCTTATCAGTGAAGTATTTATCAGGATTTTTTCTGAGTCCGTTATTAGACAGTTTTTTTGCAGTAACCGGTTTTCCGTCTAAAAATAGCTTATCGGACTTTTCAAAGGTTGCATATTCAACCCCACATTTTTCCTTGAACTTTTCCAAAAGATAGCGCAATTCTACCCAATTCATGGATATGAAGTGAATCTCTGCCTCCGTTTCTTTAAATGGTTGGGTAAGCACCGAGTAAAAATCATCACTAGCTGTTTTTTCAATATCAATTTTTTCGTAGCCTCGAAGAACGTAATAGATGTTATCCAAAACTATACGGTTAAAATTCAATCCAATAGATTCAATTGGTTCTACTGAAGTTTGGTTTTTAGCTTTCCTTTCTTCTAGGGTGATTTGGACAAGTAAATAAAAAATTCCAACGCTCAATAGGAAAATAAAAATGAGGGAGGTATACCAAGGAAAACCTACATCGTAAATGGAATAGAGTACTATGCCTATAATAAGGAAAAATAGAATAATGGCTATGGCAACTTGTGTGTCTTTCAAGTAATACACCGTTTTGATTCGCCTTTTGTATTTATCCAAAGCGTGCAGCCAGTGTATTATTTTATCTATTATGTCCAAACTTGAAGCAGTATAAGCTTGAACTAAATGTATTAAAAATAAAATGTTGTACCTATGTTGTACCCATAAAAAAAGAAAAAGCTTTCCAATTGCTTGAAAAGCTTATCTTTGTTGATGTGGGCCCTACTGGGTTCGAACCAGTGACCCCCTGCTTGTAAGGCAGGTGCTCT
>CAYTDS010000317.1:0-2730 GCA_964436555.1 uncultured Flavobacteriaceae bacterium
TTTTTTAGCCATGACGGACGGAAAAATTTTAATAGTCGATGACACCAAGAGCGTTTTAAGTGCCCTTGAAATCCTTTTACAATTTGAATATAAAGAGGTAAAAAGTATTTCGAACCCTAATCAAATATCTTCATTTCCTAATTTATCCGAGTTTGATGTGGTCTTATTAGATATGAATTTTTCTGCCGGGGTAAATACAGGGAATGAAGGTCTTTACTGGTTGAAGGAAATAAAGAAAAGGGCTCCATTAATTTCAGTAGTTATGATGACCGCTTACGGTGCCATCGACTTAGCAGTGCAGGCATTAAAAGAAGGTGCTATTGATTTTATATTGAAACCATGGAATAATGACAAGCTATTGGCCACAGTAAAATCGGCCTTCGAACTACGTAGATCCCAAAAGGAAATCAAACAGTTAAAACAACAGGAAAGCAATTTAAAACAACTTATTAACCAAAATAAAAATTACATCATTGGCAACTCCAAAGCCCTGAATTCAGTTTTGAGTTTAACACAGAAAGTAGCCAAAACCGATGCTAACGTATTAGTCACAGGAGAAAATGGTACCGGTAAGGAATTAATTGCCAGAGAGGTGCACCGCCTTTCCAATCGTAAAGACGAAGTGTTTATCGGTGTGGATATGGGCTCTATTTCAGAAAGTCTTTTTGAAAGTGAACTTTTTGGCTACGTAAAAGGGGCATTTACCGATGCCAAAGAAGACCGCGTTGGTAAGTTTGAGGCAGCAAATGGCGGAACACTGTTTTTGGATGAAATAGGAAACCTCTCCTTACAGACACAGGCTAAGTTGTTATCAGCAATTCAAAACAGGGTAATTGTAAGAGTAGGCTCTAATAAGCCCGTTCCAATTAATATTCGCTTGTTGTGCGCCACCAATTGTAATTTAGATAAAATGGTATCTGAAGGCCTGTTCCGGGAAGATTTGTTGTACCGAATTAATACTATTCGAATAGAGGTGCCTCCTCTCCGAGAAAGAGCTGATGATATACTGGTATTGGCCGATTTTTATATGAACCGATATGCATCCAAATATGGAAAACCGGGATTACGTATCAATCAAATGGCACAAGAAAAATTATTGAACTATAATTGGCCGGGAAATATTAGGGAACTACAGCACACTATTGAGCGGGTTGTAATTCTTTCAGAAGGTCAGGTGGTAAAGCCCGAAGATTTTCTTTTGAATATGAAGCCAATGGTTTCAAAGGACGCCGAAACCCACACATTAGAGGAAATGGAGCTACAAATGATTACCAAAGCCCTAAACCAAAATGACAATAATTATAGTGCAGCCGCAGATCAACTCGGTATTTCAAGACAAACCTTGTACAACAAATTGAAAAAATTGGGTAAATAATGGTCAGCAAAAACTTTTATACTCAACTGATTATCCGGGTTGTTTTTATTGTACTTCTAGCATTGGGGTTCGCTTTTGCAATACTTAAAGTGTATTATTTGGGCACAAGTATTCTTTTTTTATTGATAGTTCTTCAGACCATTTTCTTGATTAAATTCGTAAACCATACCAATAGAAAGATTGCCTATTTTTTTGAATCCATCAAAAATGAGGATTTTACCCTTCGTTTCCCGGAACAAGCTAATGTGAAATCTTTAAAAGAATTGAATCAAAGCCTTAATATGTTAAACGGAATGATTCAGAAAATTCATCTTAAAAATCAGGCGCAGGAACAATATTATTTGGAAATTATACGTCAGGCAGATATTGGCATCCTAACCATAAACAATAGAGGACATATTTTATTTGCCAATCCCAAAATTGAGGAATTGTTTAATTATACCCCTTTAAACCATATAAAACAATTAGCTCAGGTAGATGAAGATTTGTATACGTTATTTGCCGAGCTAAAACCTTTTGAGAGAAAGTTAATAAAACTTACTACGGAACGAGATAAAAAACAAATTGCAATTAAAACAACGGAAATGACCTTGAATAAGGATGCTTTCTTATTGGTTGTAGCACAGGATATCCATCAGGAATTAGACGAAAACGAAACGGATTCTTGGGTGCGTTTGATTCGGGTACTTACGCATGAAATCATGAATTCCATTACCCCGATTACTTCAATTTCTGATACTATTCTGCGCTATTTTAAAGCGGAAGATGGGAGTTTGCCTGCGAATAAATTTGGTGAGGGTCAACTTCAGAATACAGTAAAAGGCTTGGAAGTAATTAAAGAACAGGGAATTAATTTAATGGATTTTGTACAATCGTACCGAAGCTTCCTTAGTGTTCCTAAACCGGATAAGACCCTAGTAAATGCAATGAACTTACTGGAGAAAGTAAAGGTTTTGATGGGTGAGGAGCTAAAAAGTAGTGACACGGTAAGCTTTGAAATTGATGTGGTTCCAAGTGATCTTGAGCTGTTTATTGATGAAAAGCAAATTTTGCAGGTGCTGGTTAACTTAAGCAAAAATGCGTTTCAGGCTCTGGCATTACATAAGCAAGGTAACATACAAATTACAGCAGGGATGGATGCTCAGGGCAAAAAACATATTGTTGTACAAGACAATGGGCCCGGGATTGCTCAGGAACTGTTAGATGAGATTTTTGTTCCCTTCTTTACCACAAAAAATACGGGCACAGGAATTGGGCTAAGTCTATCCAAACAAATTATGCATTTGCATGGAGGTAGTTTAAAAGTGAAATCAATCCCAAACGAAGAAACATCATTTTATCTGATGTTTTAAAAA
>CAYTDS010000318.1:0-2720 GCA_964436555.1 uncultured Flavobacteriaceae bacterium
TGCGGAACACATAATGCCGCCGCATCTGAGGGAAAATGAGATTCGAAAACAGAGCGATAGTAAAACTCCTCTTTGGTAGTAGGCGTTTGCAAAGGAAACCGAAATTTAGCATTTGCCAGTTGTTCGTCTGAAACTTCTGTTTTCACCACTTCTTTTAAGGTATCTATCCAGCTGTAGCCTACCCCATCTGAAAACTGTTCTTTCTGTCTCCAAGCAACACTTGCAGGTAACATATCCTCAAATGCTTTTCGGACTACCCATTTTTCCATCCGTTCTCCATTAATCATTTTGTCTTGCGGATTAATCCTCATAGCAACATCCATAAACTCCTTATCCAAAAAAGGAACACGACCTTCAATTCCCCATGCGGCGAGCGATTTATTGGCACGAAGACAATCATACATATGCAACTTGCTCAATTTACGAACGGTTTCTTCATGAAATTCTCTCGCATTTGGCGCTTTGTGGAAATAAAGATAACCCCCAAAAAGCTCATCAGCACCCTCTCCGGACAAGACCATTTTTATACCCATCGATTTAATAACCCTTGCCATTAAATACATTGGGGTAGATGCTCTAATGGTAGTAATGTCGTAAGTTTCCAGATTATAAACAACATCTTTAATAGCATCCAATCCCTCTTGAATAGTAAATTTTATTTCATGGTGAATGGTGCCAATATGCTTGGCAACTTTCTGTGCTGCCGCCAAATCCGGAGAACCTTCCAGACCTACTGAAAAGGAATGTAATTGTGGCCACCAGGCATCCGTGGTATCATCAGACTCAATACGTTTTTGGGCATACTTTTTTGCAATGGCTGAAGTAACAGAAGAATCCAGTCCACCAGACAACAGCACACCATAAGGCACATCGGACATCAATTGTCTGTGTACCGCTGCTTCTAAAGCCGTTTTAATTTCAGCAATACTGGTTTCGTTGTCTTTAACTGCGTCATACTCCATCCAGTCTCGAGAATACCATCTTTTTAACTCACCATCACGACTGTGCAAATAATGTCCCGGAGGAAAAAGCTCTATTTTTGTGCATGTTCCCTCCAAAGCCTTTAATTCTGAAGCTACATAAAAAGTACCATTTTTATCCCAACCCATGTATAATGGAATAATACCCATGTGATCGCGGGCTACAAAATACTCATTACGCTCTGCGTCATAAATAGCAAAACCAAAAATACCGTTCATTTCATCCAAAAAATGAGGTCCTTTCTTCTGATATAAAGCCAAGATTACCTCACAATCCGATTCTGTTTGAAAGTTATAATTGCCTTCAAACTGCTTGCGCAGATCCCTGTGATTGTAAATTTCCCCATTGGCCGCCAAAACCAACTTCCCGTCCTCACTTAATAAGGGCTGTTTACCAGATACAGGATCTACAATTGCCAGCCGCTCGTGGGCAAGAATTGCTTTATCGTCCGAATAAATACCACTCCAATCCGGACCCCTATGCCTTACTTTCTTGGACATCTCCAAGAGCTGCGGCCTTAACACTTCTGTATTCTCCTTTACATCAAAGGCACAAACAATTCCACACATAATAATCTATAATTATAACGATTTTGATGCAAATATTAATTTAAACTTTTAATTAACAAACATATATGCTATTTTCAATTACAAATATTCATTTTATTACTAAATTTAATTTCAATTGTAATTGTTTTTGAAAAATTAGTAGTTATGTGCCTCCAAACTGTAATGATGTAAAAATTTAACGCCCTTTTAAGTATTAAACACTATTTTACTAACTAGTTTTGAAAGAATATAAAAACAAACACACTTATGAAAAATTTACTTGCACTAGCAACACTTATTTTTGCATTGGTTTTCTCATTAGAATCTAATGCCCAGCAATTTAGTGGACTTGATAAAAGTCCGGCAGATATTGCCTCTTTTCCGTCAGATTACAAAGTATCTGATAAAACTGTACGAGTGGTCTATAGTCGCCCTCAATTAAAAGGCCGCACCTTAAATGATTTAGCACCCTCAGGACAAGTATGGCGAACCGGAGCTAATGAGGCAACTGAGATTACTTTTTACAAGGATGTTACTGTTGGAGGTAAAGCTGTTAAGGCCGGATCCTATGCTCTATTTACTATTCCCGGTGAAAAAGAATGGACCGTGATTTTAAACAAAAAATTGAATCAATGGGGTGCCTATTCTTACGACACAGCTGCTGATGTTGCCCGGGTTAGTGCTTCGGTAAGTACCGATGACAAATCTTTGGAAGAATTCTCAATTGCCTTTAAAGAGGTACAAGGAGGAACTCATCTTGTAATGGGATGGGGAAAAACCAGAGTATCGCTACCTATTACTATGTAAATATTATAAATTATAAAAGGCCGAATTCTTTAGATTTGGCCTTTTTGTTTGATGCTATAGGATTCGTATCTGATTTGATTAATTCATCTTTTTGCCATCTAGGTATACAGCTTCTACAGAGATATGCGGAATTGCTTCGAGTTCAATTTCCATTAAATTGTCGCTATAAATTGTAAAATCCGCAAACTTACCCGCTTCTATACTGCCCTTTTCACTTTCCTCGAAATTGGAATAGGCCGCCCAAATGGTCATTCCTTTTAATGTTTCTTCTCTAGTCAAAGCATCTTGCATTTGAAAGCCACCTTCGGGATAATTCTCTAAATCCTTTCTTGCTACAGCTGCATAAAAAGTTAAAAGAGGATTTACCTGTTCTACAGGAAAATC
>CAYTDS010000319.1:0-2717 GCA_964436555.1 uncultured Flavobacteriaceae bacterium
TGCTTTGCTCAGGAAAATATGAAGAGAACCATTGTGACCACGGACGGTGAGATTGATGATGTAGATACTTTTATCCGCTTCTTGCTCTACACAAATGAATTTGAAACTCAGGGTCTGGTATATTCCAGTTCTATGTGGCACTGGAAAGGAGATGGGCAGGGTACAAAATTTACATCTGAAATGGAAATAACCCGAAAGCTCTATGGAGAAGGGACAGACTTACGTTGGCCTGGAACCACTTGGATAGAGGAACTTTTGGAGGAATATGCTAAGATCTACCCCAATTTAATTCTGCACGACAACAAATACCCCACTCCCCAAAGACTCGCAAGTATGATTCGGGTTGGCAATATTGATTTTGAAGGTGAAATGGACCATCGTACAGAAGGTTCAAAACTCATCCAAGAGAAACTATTGGATGATGATGACAGAGAACTATTTCTGCAGGCTTGGGGAGGTACCAATACTATTGCACGTGCATTAAAATCAATTGAAGAGGATTACTCCAAGACCAAAAATTGGAAGGCCATTAAAGAGAAGGTTTCCAAAAAAGCCATAATTTATACCATTATGGATCAGGATGCCACCTATAAGAACTATATAGGTCCCAATTGGCCAAACGTTCGGGTGTTTTACAATGCCAACCAATTCTGGTGTTTTGCCTACCCTTGGAAACAATTCGTGCCCAAAAGTCAGCAACCTTATTTAGAGGGGAGTTTTATGGGGTCCAATATCGTAAACAATCATGGTCCATTGTTACAGAAATATTATTCTTATGGCGACGGTCAAAAACAGGAGGGAGATCCCAACCATTTTGAGGGTGATATAGCTAAAATAATTAATACTGAAAGGGGTAGTTTTTCTAAATATGATTTTATCTCCGAAGGAGATACTCCTGCATTTTTACATTTGGTAGATGTTGGTTTAGACAATTATGAAGACCCTTCAAGAGGGGGCTGGAGTGGTCGTTTTGTTCTGGCTAAAGATAATCCTTATCGATACGAGGATGGAGAGGCTGCTTCCGATATGAATCCGGAAATCGGAAAATTAGATAAAAGCTATGCGCAAACTCGATGGATTAAAGCAATGCAACTTGATTTTGCAGCACGTGCAGATTGGTGTAATCAACCTTTTTATAAAGCAAATCACCCTCCCAAAATATTGGTAGCCGAAGGTGTTTCGATTACGGCCTCAGCAGGTGAACTAGTTACATTAAATTTATCAAGTTCAGATTCTGACGGGCATCCGGTAGCCTTAAATGCTTGGTGCTATACCGAGGCAGGAAATGGCACTGCAGAGGTGGTAACACAAAATAATGTCTCTAAAGTTTCCATACCATCAACCGCAAAGACGGGACATCAATACCATATTATTGTAGAAGGTACAGATACCGGATTTCCTGCGCTAACACGATACCAGCGCGTAATTATTACTATCCTATAAATAGATTAGGCTGTATTGCTTCAGAAGTAGTGTTTCAAACTACCTAATAGCAATTTTTTGAATATTTAGGCTGATCCTATTTGAATTGAACTGCTTGTAGCAATTAGCTCATTTAAGTAAATTTATGATTTAAACAACAAGGTAAAAGCAAAACATCATGAAAAAATACGTAGCACTTGCATTACTATTAGTATTGGTTATTCCAATCTATTCGGCAAAAAATTCCATACCTGAAAATCAATCTCGAAAAACGGTAGTAACTATAGAAAAAGACAAATTCTATATAAACGGTGAGCCCACATACAAAGGACGCACTTGGAAAGGTCATAGCATAGAGGGTCTCTTGATGAATTCCCGAATGGTACAGGGTGTTTTTGACGACCTTAACCCCGAAACCGCTGACCGGTGGAAATACCCTGATACTAATACATGGGACGCAGACCGGAATACTCAGGAATTTATTGATGCAATGGATGATTGGTATGCCAAAGGATTGTTGGCATTTAATATCAACTTTCAAGGAGGAAGTCCGGAAGGATATTCCCACGTTCAGCCTTGGGAAAACAATGCGTTTGAAAAGGACGGTAAACTTAGGTCGGCTTTTACAAAGCGAATGGCACGGATTATTGAAAGAGCGGAAGAAATCGGTATGGTTGTAAATCTTGGCCTTTTCTATTTTGGGCAAGATGAACGCCTCGAAAATGAAAAGGCTGTAATTGCTGCTGTAGACAATGCTGTGGCATGGATTAAGAAAATGGGCTACACAAACGTGATTTTAGAAATAGCTAATGAAAGCGACAATAATGCCTATCAACATGCAATTATTGGTAAAGACAGAATTCATGAGCTAATCTCAAGAGCAAAAAAGAATGCTCCGGAGCTTTTGGTTTCAACCAGTTTTAACGGAAATAGGATTCCACCTGATAAAGTTGTGGAAGTGTCTGACTATGTCTTAATCCACGGTAATGGAGTAAGTGATCCTGCCCGTATTACGGAGATGGTTGCTCAAGTGCGTGCCTTACCTTCCTACCGCCCAATGCCTATAGTATTTAATGAAGATGACCACTTTGATTTTGATAAACCCTCCAACAATTTTGTAGAAGCTGTAAAAGCTTATGCTTCATGGGGGTATTTTGATTTTAGAATGAAAGACGAAGGTTTTGACGATGGCTTTCAGTCGGTTCCCGTGAATTGGGGAATAAGCTCCCCAAGAAAAAAAGCATTTTTTGATTTACTTGAAGAGATAACTGGAGGTCTGCGTTAAAGAGAGCTGT
>CAYTDS010000320.1:0-1242 GCA_964436555.1 uncultured Flavobacteriaceae bacterium
TCCAAACCAATCAAAAGTATCATACTGCTGTTGAGAATAAGAGTACCCTTGATTCTTAGCTTCATAATATCTAAAATACCCCAGGCCAAAACTAGTATTAGCATTACTATAGCTGTTAGTATAATAGGCGGGTTGATATAAAGGAGAAAAACTCCAGTAATGACTTTTAAAGGCATCCAAAGAAGCATCATACATACTTGCGAGTACTTCTGCTGTTACCTTATCGCCTTGTGGTCCTTTTATCTTAAATGTCCAGCTTTCTTCTATTCCCGGTTGTAACTTATCTCTAAAGCGTATTGTTTCTATCTCTAAATCCGATTTGGGATAAGGAACATAGACCGGTACAGTACCGGAGGAAAATGCGTTGTAAGCAGAAAAGCTGTAATTAATGGCAAAGCCTCCTAAGTCTTTTTCTGTCACTGGTATGGTTATAGTTTTACTGTTTCCATTCAATTGAACAATTTGAGTATCTACAATTTTTTTATCTTTTTCAATGGCGAAGGTAACGTTCAAATTATCGGCACTAGAGCTAATTTTTAGTTGCACTTTATCCCCTATGTGATATTCATTCTTATCGCTTTTTATTTCAAATAACTGATTATCTGCCAGATTTTGGTCGTTCGTGCTGTAAAGGGTTGTAAGGGCTTTGTCTGTGACTTTCTGCCCAAATTTATCTAAGGTCTCCAACTCAATAACATATTTGCCGGAAAGCCATTTTTTAGTGTTCGCCAAAGATACAGCGGTAGACTTTTCTGAATCGAATTCGCTCTCCCAGAGTAGGGCTCCTTTTTCCCAATTTAATTCATTGTCTTCTTTGTCGTAGGCATCATGAGGAAATAGGGCTTTAAATTCCGAATGCGTACCCATTGGATAGTCCGGTGCGGACCAGGGGCGTTTGCGCAATACAGCCTTTGGTGCCTGTAGTTTATATATTTTAAGAGTGCCTTTGGCAGCTGTAAACTGGCCGTTGAGGTTGTTGGTAGTAATCGTAATTTTATTGTCTTTCTCTTTATCTATGGTGCCTGGCGCCAGAATTGAGGCGATTAGGGCATGATAGCCGACACGAACAATGGTAGAAGTGCTATGGGTTTCCCCATTTAGGTCAGTTACATCTGCTGTTACTTCATAGGTAAAAATTGGAAGGTTTTCCTTTGGAATTGAATTGTCAGGAAGCGCTTTAAAGCTAATTTTGTAATCACCAGAGGCATCAGTGGTAGCTTCTCCATGGGTAATTTCTTGCGG
>CAYTDS010000320.1:1342-2715 GCA_964436555.1 uncultured Flavobacteriaceae bacterium
TATTCTCCAAAATACGCTGTATCTTCTTTATATCTAGCTGTAATACTCAGGTTGGACCAACTTTCACCGGACAAAGGAATAGACACCCTTCCTGTTTTATCGGCAATAAAACTCTGATTCAAAAAGGGGTTATCATAATTCTTTTGATAGGTAAATTGCAAACTTGCACCGGAAACCGGTTTTCCATTATTTCTGTCGATAAGCTGAAAACTACAATAATCCGGATTTTGGGTTTGTACCAGTGCCAGGTTGGTAACCTGAATAGTGCTAAAAGCAAATGAGGCATCCTCTTTTTCTTTAGGGGTTGCATAAATAACATATTGGCCATTTCCTAAATTCGGCACCAAGACCTCGGTGCTATGGGTTTGGTAGTCCCCTTCATTTTTCAGGATGGTCTCCCATTCTTTTGCAACTTTTAATTTTTGGATAAAAGCTAGCTGCTCCGGTTCATGATATAACTTATCTAATTTTTTTCGATTGCTCTCTGAAATTTGATAGGCTGTAAATTGTAACTCATCAATATTTCGGTAATTTACTAATAATCTGGAAGGAGCATCAACAGGAATGTGTTTTTCTGAGGTAAGATTTAAACTGCGATACAAGATACTTGCCTTTAAGGCCTTCGATTTTTCAGCGGCACTACTTTTGGGATAGTTGGCTATAATATCCTCACATAATTCAAAAGCTTCTTTGCGTTTCCATTGGTGTACGGTATCGGTTTTAGACTGATATTGATTTGCCCACTGATTATAGATTTCGGCAACTTCGTACAGGTATAATCCGGCAAGAGCATCATTCTTGAACTGCTCGGCTGAATTTTGCAAGACTTGAATAAACAACTGATCCTTCTCCGGAAAAACAGCATGCTGATAGGTATATTTTAATCGGTCAATATCAACATCAACAAATGCTTGCATCACCGTATTTTCTTTATGAAATGCCAATAGTCGTTGATAAATTTGTAAAGCCTTTAGCTGTCGGGAAGTGGTATCACTCGCTTGAAATTTCAATTGGGTAAATTGAAAACTCTCGCACAACAATTCCGGATTGTCTATTTCAAATTTGTCAGCAGGACGGGCAATGGCATTTTCGCCGGATTTGTAAAAATCCAGGGCGGTATGTGCTAAAAGATCAAATAAAGAGGGCCTTAAGATTTCCGAACCTTCCTGTTGAACTAATACATCTTTGTAATTTTCTATCTTTTGTTGCTGAAGTCCGTCCGGATTTCGAAGGGAATTATCAAAATGAAGTCCGATTTCATTAAATATTGTCAGCAAATCCCAAGTTCTGAAATCAGTACTATCTACCTTATTTTCTGTATTGGTACGGTTATAGAATTGATACCGGTTTTGCTGAAAATACTGCCAATAGAG
>CAYTDS010000321.1:0-2704 GCA_964436555.1 uncultured Flavobacteriaceae bacterium
AAAAGGTAGAAGATGATATTACGATTTATTTTGAAGTTAAAGACACCGGTATTGGAATTTCCGAAGATAGACAGCAGAGTATTTTTGATAGCTTTGAGCAAGGCTCTATCCAAATAAACAGGGAATACGGAGGCACCGGACTAGGACTTACTATTGTCAAAAGCTTACTGGGTCTATTTGGAAGCAAAATTCAACTTCAAAGCGAATTCGGCAAGGGAAGTACCTTCTTTTTTGAACTAAATTTAAAAAGTAAAGATGGTGTTATAGACGATATACCTTTTGAAATTACCCAAAGGGATTATGAGATTGGAGGACTACATTTATTGTTGGTTGAAGACAACAAAATAAATCAAGTAATTACCAAAAAAATGTTGCTCAAAAAGGAAATTACATGCGATATTGCCAGTAATGGTACAGAAGCAGTAGCCTTAGCAGAAAAAAATACATATGATGCCATTTTAATGGACATCCATATGCCGGGGATTAGTGGTGTAGAAGCTACAATTCAAATACGAAAGTTTGATGTTGTGACGCCCATAATTGCCCTAACAGCTATTTCATTGGACGATAGTTTAGAGAGTTTTTACGCGGCAGGCTGTAATGATGTAGTAACCAAACCTTTTAGACCGGACGTATTCTATCAAAAAATTGGGGAAAACATTTTTAACCCAAGACGAAAAGCGGCTAATTTATAAACTTAAGCAACGACTTCATTAAACGTTGCTCGCCATCACCAATGAATTTATGGGAAATGGTTATATAGAAAAGATTGTTTACCCTTCCCTTTAATCTAACAAAATCTTTCTCAGTGGTAAGAATCAATTCTTTTGTATTTAGGAGGTTTATCTCCTGTTGTGTGAAAAAATGATGATCATTATACTCCAAATGCTGAACATTAATACCTTCATTGGTAAGAAATGTAAGTAAGGGTTTTGGACGAGCTATCCCTGTAACTACAACTACCTTCTTACCTTTAAGGTCTTTAAGTGTTATAATATTGTTAATACCTTTTATTTCATTATTATAGTCCAAGTAACTAAACAAGATTTGTTGATGCAATAACGGTTTCAACTTTTTCGCAATCTGCTTTTGTTCAATTTGATTTAGTTTTTCCGGACACTTTGTAACAATGATTACAGAAGCCCTTTTTGCCTCCGAGACACTATCCCGAAGATTTCCCATAGGTAAATACCAATCATCTACATATAGATTACTATAATCCGTAAGCAAAATTGAAAATCCGCAGCTTACCTTTCTGTGTTGAAAGGCATCATCTAAAAGAATTAATTGTGGTTTAATATCCTTTTCCAAAATAGTTATTGCACGGGTTCTATTACTATCAACAACAACTATACTATTTGGAAATTTAGAGAAGATTTGATAGGGTTCATCACCTAGGTCTTCCACTTTTACACTTTTATCGGCCAGAACAAAACCTTTTGACTTTCTTTTGTATCCCCTGCTTAAAACTGCCAATTTGTAATTCGCTTCTAGTCTAGACAATAAAAATTCTATCATTGGAGTTTTCCCCGTGCCTCCCACACTCAGGTTACCTACACAAATTGTTGGTGTTTTAAATGAAGTAGATTTAAAAAATCCAAAAGTGTAAAGGCAATTGCGCAGATATACCACTACTGCGTAGACCAATGAAATGGGAAACCCTAATTTTCTTACTACTTGCATTAGAACGAAATTATAATATTTTATCTTTGAACACCCTATAAAATTTTAAAATGATTGTACAAGAAGTTGTTGCTATTTTGGAAGAGTTAGCACCTCTGGATTATGCCGAGGATTTTGACAATGTAGGTCTACTGGTAGGCAATTCCAAAACCGAGGTTTACGGAATTCTTGTAACTTTAGATACTCTTGAAAATGTTGTAGAAGAAGCAATAGAAAAAAAGTGTAATCTTATCATAAGTTTTCACCCTATCATCTTTAAAGGTTTAAAAAAGATTACGGGTAAAAATTATGTTGAACGTGTTGTAATTAAAGCCATTCAACACCATATTGCCATCTACAGTATGCACACCGCTCTGGATAATTCATCTATAGGTGTAAATGCAAAAATTTGCGAAGTACTAGGCATTCGAAAGACAAAAATTCTTATTCCCCAAAAAAGTACTATAAAAAAATTAATCACTTATGTGCCAAAAGCTGAGGCCGAAAACCTGAGAACCGTTCTTTTTAGAGCAGGTGCGGGACATATTGGAAATTATAGCAGTTGTAGCTTTTCGGTAGATGGAGTAGGTTCATTTCTGCCGGAGCAAAATGCAAATCCAACAAAGGGAGAGATTGGAGTAATTCACTACGAAAATGAAACACAAATTCATATTACCTATCCAAAGATTAACGAGGCCAAGATTTTGGATGCATTATTTAAAAATCATCCTTATGAAGAAGTGGCCTATGAAATTCAAACCTTGGAAAATACCAATCAAACCATAGGCCTTGGGATGATAGGTGAATTGGAAAAATCGTTAACGGAAATGGATTTTCTGGACCTGCTCAAAAAGAAGATGGACGTTTCTGTTATTAGGCATTCCGAACTACTAGGAAATAAAGTTCAACGTGTGGCGGTTTTAGGTGGCAGTGGTGCATTTGCAATTGCGGCTGCAAAAGCCCAAAATGCGGATGTTTTTATTACCTCAGATATAAAATACCACCAATTTTATGAAGCCGAGGGTAAAATGATTATTGCTGA
>CAYTDS010000322.1:0-2701 GCA_964436555.1 uncultured Flavobacteriaceae bacterium
CATCAATTGGGTTTTTCCCATCCAAAATTAATACAAGCCCTTAACGAACAGTTAAAAGGGCTTACCTTTTCTACACGACGCTATACGAATGAGACCGCTATAGCCTTTGCTGAAAAACTAACGTCTCTGACACCTCCGGGTCTTAATAAGATTTTAATGACGCCCAATGGAAGTTCCGCAATTGGTATCGCTTTAAAATTGGCACGAGCAGTTTCAAAAAAGTTTAAGGTGATTTCTTTTTGGGATGCCTTTCACGGAGCATCTTTGGATGCCATTAGTGCTGGCGGCGAGGCAGTTTTCCGTGAGTATATGGGTCCCATGATGCCCGGGGTTGAGCGCATTCCACCCCCCATAACCTATCGTGGAATTTTTGAAGGAGATGAAGACAAATGTTTGGAGTATTTAGAATATGTCATAAAAAAAGAAGGAGATATCGGTGCCTTTCTGGCAGAAACGATAAGAAATACGGATGTACAGATTCCCTCTAAAAGCTTTTGGAGATCAGCCCGCGAGATTTGTGAACGGCATGGGGTAATTTTAATTCTTGACGAAATTCCAATTGCCCTAGGCAGAACAGGAAAGATGTTTGCTTATGAGCATTATGGTATTGAACCCGATATTATTTGTTTGGGTAAAGGATTAGGCGGAGGCATTATACCACAATCAGCCATCATAGCACGGGAAGAATACAATCGGTTCGGCGATATCTCCCTGGGTCACTATACCCATGAAAAAAGTCCGCTTGGCGCCGCAGCAGGCTTAGCCACTTTGCAAATTATAGAAGAAGAAAAACTTCTGAAAAAGGCTACCGTTGACGGTTTTTACCTGATGGAAGCACTTAAAAAAATGCAACAAGAATATCAAATTATTGGAGACGTAAGAGGAGAAGGGCTACTATGGGGTGTAGAATTAGTCAAAGACAGAATCACCAAAGAAAAGGCAGTAGATGAGGCGGAAAAAGTGATGTACGCCTGTCTTAAACAAGGCCTTAGTTTTAAAGTTTCGGCGGGTAATGTACTGCAACTTTCACCGGCTTTGACCATTTCCCGAACCGAATTGAACACGGCTCTTCAAATACTAGAAGAAGGCCTTTTAAAAGTAAACACCAAACATCCATTGAAATGAAAAAAATCACCTTTACATTATTACTTTTATTTGGTTTAGCGACCGGACTTATGGCTCAGGAAATTTTACCAAATATTTTGATACAGCCTTATTTACAGGATGCTACCCCAAATTCTATTAAAATTATGTGGGAGACCAGCTCAGGAGAAGAAAGTCTGGTAGAATATGGCCTTACCCCAAAATTAGGAAAGAAAGCACAGGGAATAGCTTTTGGCATCAATTTTACCGCTTCCCGAATCCATGAGGTAAAATTGGAAGGTTTACAACGTTTTACAACCTACTACTACAGGGTTAGAACAGGGAAAGTCACTTCCGATATATTTCAATTTAAAACCCCACCTTTTGCAGATGATCATGAGTCTTTTAATATCATCGCCATGAGCGACATGCAAAAGGATCATAACCAACCGGATAAATGGCACGAGGTAGCCAACGAGGGAGTAATAGCGTATCTAAAAAATAACAATGATGGAACACTATCAGACCATTTGGCTTTAATAATGATTCCGGGAGATCTGGTAGAGAACGGCACCAAATACGAACAGTGGAAAAATGATTTTTTTAATCCTGCCGAAAATTTGTTTTCTCAGGTCCCGTTATATCCTACTCCGGGAAACCACGAAAAAAATTCCCAGTTCTATTTTAATTATTTTAGTTTACCCGAAAATGGAACCCCGGCCTATGCCGAACACTGGTGGTTTAAAGACTATGGCAATACCAGAATCATTGGCCTCGATTCCAATTCGGGATACAGGGATCTTAAAGAACAATTTCAGTGGTTAGAACAAGTCTTGGAAGAAACCGCCGGGAATCCCGACATTGATTTTGTGTTTGCCCAATTGCACCATCCGCATAAATCAGAATTGTGGATCCCCGGGGAAGAGGAAAGTACCGGAAAAGTGGTTCAATTATTAGAAAAATTCAGTTTGGAATCCGGAAAACCCAGTTTGCATTTTTTTGGACATACACATGGATACTCCAGAGGACAATCTAAGGACCATAAACATTTATGGATTAATGTAGCCTCTGCAGGGGGCGCTATTGATAATTGGGGCGAATTTGAGGGCAGGGATTATGATGAGTTTACCGTAACTCAAGACGATTATGGTTTTGTGCTGGTTGAGGTAGATGCAGATGGTAATGATCCCAAATTTACCATTAAACGAATCAGTAGAGGAAATGAAATGGAGGTCCGTGAAAATGAAATAAGAGATAGCATTACCATTTACCGAAAAGAGCGAAAGCCATCGCAGCCCATTACAGTATCTCCTGTTAATATCGCCGTTGGCATTACCGGCACCATTTTAAAAGCGGAAGCCTTTACCAGCAATTTTAAGGAAGCCTTCCATGCTGCATCGCACTGGCAGGTGTCGGAAACGGAGGGTTTTGAAAAACCAATTTTAGATCGGTGGAAACAACACGAAAATTGGTATTATTTGGAAAACAGACAGAAGGATGATGATCTTACAGATGAACCCATAGAACGCTTAAAATCCAATACCACCTATTTTTGGCGAGTCCGATACAGAGACCAAAATCTAAATTGGAGTGATTGGTCTGCAACTGCAAAGTTTAA
>CAYTDS010000323.1:0-2690 GCA_964436555.1 uncultured Flavobacteriaceae bacterium
AAAAAGGCGATCCCATCCTCATGTACGGTTGTCTCGTAGGCAGGGCTACCCAATCCATTAAAAAAGGAGCGCAACTCACTACCGACAATGTAGTGCACGACTCTGAGGCTTACGGTGTTACCGGTGAACGGGCTTCTTGGCAGGCTCCCGATATCAGTAAATGGAAAAACCGCACCTTTAATGGTTATCACAGGGCAGATGGCAGCGTTGGCGTGGCAAATTATTGGTTAGTTATCCCTCTGGTTTTCTGTGAGAACAGGAATGTAGAGGTTATGAAGCAAACCTTGGTAAAGTCTTTGGGGTATTCTGTTAGCAGTGATTTTATAGTAGATGTAGACAGCTTGATTTCCCAATATAAAAAAGGAGCAAATGCAGCCGATTTAATGACTGCCAACCTTATCAAAACCTCGGAAGATATTAAACTAAACCGCACCTTCCCCAATGTGGATGGTATTAAATTTCTAAATCACGAAGGTGGTTGTGGCGGAGATAGGCAAGATTCGGATACCCTTTGCCATTTGCTTGCCGGATACATTACCAATCCCAATGTGGCGGGTGCCACCATACTTAGTTTGGGTTGTCAACATGCGCAATTTCAAATCTTGCAAGAAGCAATTACCCAACGCGATCCCAATTTCTCCAAACCGCTCCATGTTATGGAACAGCAGAAAAGTAAAAGTGAGCGCCATTTTATTGAAGAAGCCATTAAAAAGACTTTTTTAGGATTAATAGAAGCTAATAAGATAACCCGACAACCGGCACCGCTTAGTCACCTAGCCTTGGGACTCGAGTGTGGCGGATCAGATGGCTTTTCAGGAATTTCCGCAAACCCTGCTTTGGGCTATACCTCTGATCTTTTGGTAGCACTGGGAGCTACTACCATTTTATCTGAATTCCCCGAACTCAATGGTGTAGAGCAGGAATTATTAAATCGATGTGAAACCCTGCAGAGTGCAGAAAAATTCGCTGCACTTATGAACGCCTATTCCAAAAGAGCAGTTGCAGTGGGATCCGGTTTTGAAAATAACCCTTCACCGGGAAACATTAAAGATGGCCTAATTACCGATGCTATGAAATCGGCCGGGGCAGCCAAAAAAGGAGGCACTTCTCTGGTTACGGATGTATTGGATTATCCTGAAAAAGTTACAAAAAAAGGACTCAACCTGTTGTGCACTCCCGGAAATGACGTAGAAAGCACCACCGGATTGGCAGGGGCAGGGGCTACTCTTATTGCTTTTACCACCGGATTGGGCACCCCTACCGGAAATCCGATTGCGCCCGTAATTAAAATTTCCAGTAACAACACCCTATCGGAGCGGATGAAAGATATTATCGATTTTAATGCCGGCTCTATCATCACCGGAGAAGATACCATTGAAACCAAGGGAGAAGCCTTATTGGAATATCTAATTAAAGTGGCGAGTGGCGAAGAAACCACTGCAGCCGTACGTTTGGGACAAGATGACTTTATTCCCTGGAAGCGGGGGATTTCGTTGTAATGATAGCTTCATAACAGTATATATGGAGTATGCAAAAGGGGATAGCAAAAGACACGGAAAATATTTCGCATCCATCGGGTTAAGTAACCCAATAACACCGATTTTTAATCTGTGCAATCCATGAATAAGAAGGGCACGAGCATCATGCTCGTGCCAGTAAACGAAAAAAAAATCAAGCTCAAGAAAATATGCAAATTAAAACCGTATTTAAAATCGTTTCAATTTTTTTAATCAGCTCCCTAGTGGTAAAAGCACAGGATGAAGTCCACCTTCAAAACCACAAGCCATTATTGGGTGAGATTCATTATGGAAATAGAGTGGGCGGTGTCCAAGCTCAGGAGGGAACGACTGTCCAAGTAATTGCCTTTGAAGAAAATGATGTTTTGAAATCCATTCAGGTTTTTTTGAATGAAAGCAGCGTAGTTTCTGGATTTCAATTAGAAGTAAAAAAGCAAAACCATATCGAATTATTTTCATTTGGTGCCGTTAAAGGCCATCCTCAAGAGAAGTTTATTGTTGGCGAAAATAAAAAGCTTGTTGGTATAAGTGGCTCCTCCGGATGGTACATAGACAGTATTCAATTTATTTTTGACGATGGATGTATGACCCCAAGATATGGTGGATTAGGCGGTGATTTGGATTTTAAGTTGGTTCTTAATAAAAAACCGAGTGGTGAATATCTCGGAAGATTAATGGGCTTTTGGGGATCACATACGGTGTTGTTGGAAACAATAGGTCTTGTTTTCTGGCCAATTGAGTAAATAGTTCTGCTCTTGGCATCTAAAAGTAAAAAAACCAACACCTGAGATGTGTAGCACGGAAAAAATTTCCGCGCCAGCCGAAGGTGCAAATTAGTAACCCAAATAGCGCGGATTTTTAATCCGTGTTGTATAAGAATATGACGGAAGCGAGCATCTTCCTCGTGTGCAACGATATCACCAAATAGTCTTAGCTTGAGAAGAACATCAAGATAAGGTAACGGTCTTGATACTTTGTTTAAATTTGTGCAAAAAAAGTTTAAATAATACCCCCCGATGGTACGGATTTTTAATCCGAAATTTCAGTGTACAAAGCACATCTATAAATGTACATATCTTCAAATATTAATATTTTATGCAGAATTTACTATATTTATACTATCAATCTAAAGGATTGCTTTATGGCTAAAACTGAATCTTTAAATATTGCCCT
>CAYTDS010000324.1:0-2686 GCA_964436555.1 uncultured Flavobacteriaceae bacterium
GGTCCATTCCCTACTGTGAAGGGCAATTTTTTGTCTTCGGAAAAGAATCTGTGGGTTTACCCAAAGAACTCATAGAAAATCAAAAAGAAAATGTCTATAAAATTCCTTTTTATAGCAAACACATCCGTAGTTTAAATTTAGCCAATGCCGTGGCCATTGTGGTCTATGAAGGATTACGAAATATAAATACAGATCTGTAGGCGATGTTATTTTAACAAATTAAAGTTGGTTTCTTTATCATTTCAATGATGACCAACCACGTATTTTATTATCTTTATGAGTAAACCAATAAGCCAAAATGAATTCCAAGAACATTACCTTATTCACCATCTCATTATGCATCCTAGCGATTTCTTGTAAGAATGAACCTGAAACGACCCTAACCGAGGAGCAAAAAGAAATAACTTTCAACCTTCCCGATGATTTTGTTTTGGATGATCTATATCATCCCAGTACCTACGAACAGGGTTCGTGGGTATCGCTGGCACAAGGTCCCGATAACACCCTTTTTGCCTGTGACCAGCGAGGAAAAATTTACAGAATAAAAACACCTGCTGTTGGCGAAACTTTAAATACCAAAGATGTAAAACCACTCGATCTGGAAATTGGCGAAGCCCATGGGTTACTTTGGGCTTTTAATAGCCTGTATGTTGCCGTGAACAAACGATGGGATGATGATATTCCTGACGATCAGGAAAATGCCAGTGGTATCTACCGTCTTACGGATACGGATAATGACGGCGAACTAGATAATGTTGAGATGCTCCTTAAACTAATTGGTGAGGGCGAACATGGGCCTCATAGTTTTGTGCTAAGTCCTGACGGAAAAGAGATTTATTTTATTGCCGGAAATCATACCTTAATTCCGGAGCAAGTACTGAAGAAAAGTAGGCTTCCCATAAACTGGGGAGAGGACAATTTGTTTACTCCTTATTTGGATGCCCGTGGCCATGCAAATGATATTAAAGCCCCCGGAGGGTGGATTACCAAATTTAGCCCCGATGGAAAAGACTGGGAACTTATATCAGCTGGGTATCGCAATCCTTTTGATATGGCTTTTAATCAGGATGGCGAATTGTTTGCCTATGATTCGGACATGGAATGGGATATTGGCATGCCTTGGTACCGTCCCACGCGTATCTGCCATGTCACCAGTGGCAGTGAATATGGCTGGCGTACCGGATCCGGAAAATGGCCGGACTATTATCCGGATAACCTTCCCGCTGTACAAAACATGGCTCAAGGTTCCCCAACTGCGGTCTTGTCGGGTGCAAAACTCAACTTTCCCGGAAAGTACAAAACCGGGCTTTTTGTAACGGACTGGAGTTTTGGGACATTGTATTACATCAATTTAAAAGCTGAAGGCAGCAGCTATGTAGCCGACAAAGAAGAATTTTTGTCCGGAGTTCCCCTACCCCTAACGGATATGATTGCCGGAGCCGACGGACACCTCTATTTTGCTACCGGAGGTCGCGGATTAGACTCACACCTCTATCGTCTGCGCTATACAGGGAACGCCCAACAGTCCGCTCCTACCGAGACGAATGCAGAAGCTGAGAATTTAAGAAAATTGCGACAAACCATTGAAAAACAACAAAGTAGCATTTCCGACGAGGCTGTTATTTTGGCCTTTGACAATCTGGATCACAAAGACCGATTTATAAGATATGCCTCCCGTGTTGCGCTGGAACACCAACCTGTAGAAAAATGGTTGACCCAATTTTTAAATGCTTCTCAGCCGGACAAGATAATCCAAGCAGGCATTGCCTTGGCCCATCAGGGAGACAAATCACTTCAACCAAAAATAGTCGCCAAACTAAATACACTCGATTGGAAATCTCTTTCAGAACGACAACAGATAGACTTAACCAGAGCCTATCAACTCCTTTTTATTCGTATGGGAGAGCCTGGAAATGCGGATCGCTTGGCAATAATTAAAAAACTTAAACCTCATTTTCCGAATGAAAGTCTGGGATTAACCCGAGAATTGGCACAGGTAATGCAGTTTCTAAAGGCAGAAGGCACCACCAAAGTTGTAGTGGAGTTGCTAGAACAGCATACAAAAGCAAATACAGCCAATAAAGATCAATATCTATCAGAGGAAGTTACCCTAAGAAGTGAGCAATATGGTCAGACTATTCGCGATGTATTGTCCAAGATGCCTCCAAGTGAAGCTATTTACTATGGTGTGCTCTTGAGTCATACCGATGAGGGCTGGACAAAGACCCTGCGAGAAAGCTATTTTAGCTGGTTTTTTGATGTTTTAGGAGCAAAAGGGGGTATGAGCTTTAAGCCCTTCATGGAAAACGTAAGACAACAGGCCATAAGTTATATTCCCAAAGAAGAAAAAGCCTATTATGAAGAATTGTCCGGGGTCTATGCCCCTTCTACTTCTCTGGCAGATTTGCCACAACCAATAGGACCCGGTAAAAATTACAGTGGGGAAGATATGGGAAACATCCTGTGGGGTGGCGGTCTCAGCAATTATAAAGGATCTGTTGCCGATGGCGAGCGTGCATTCCAAGCTGCACTCTGTATCGTTTGCCATAGAGTGCGTGGTGAAGGTGGAGGCATGGGTCCCGACCTTACTCAGGCACATACCAAATTTGGCAGCTATGACATGTTGTTCGCCGTATATAGTCCAAATGATGAAATTTCAGATCAGTATGCCTTCACCCTGTTCCAT
>CAYTDS010000325.1:0-2682 GCA_964436555.1 uncultured Flavobacteriaceae bacterium
ATGCTGAGGTAAGTCCAACTAAGATTATTTTGGATAGCAGTATGAAGAATACTAAAACGTTATGTATTTATCAAAAATTAATTGCCTCCGGAGGAACCATGGATAAAATTCTTGAGAATTTTAAGGATGGTAACAAACCCGCTGAGTTTAATTTGAAATTTGAGATGTCGACGTCTCTAGGAAATCTTACAAACGCAACAACAATAAAATCAGGAAACACATTTATTATTAAGATTAACAAAAATAGAGCCGAAAATTTAAATACAACATTAACGAATGTTAGAACTATAATACATGAAGGTATCCACGCTAGACTAAGAGAGTTTGCCTCTAGAAAAGGTAGTAATGAAACAAGTTTTCCTGGGGTTTATGATTATTTTAGAAGATTCCATAAAAATTGGGATCATCAACTAATGGCGGCACATTACATAAGCACAATAGCCAAAGGATTAAAGCAATATGACAAAAGCCAACATTCTGATACTTTTTATAATGCTTTGGCATGGGAAGGCCTATCGGAAATAAAGGATTTAAATGGTAATCATGAAATAATTTATACCGAAGCTTGGAAAAAACTTTCTACTACGGAAAAAAAAGAGGTTTTAGATATTATCTCTAAGGAAAAACAAAATGGAAATAAAACTTGTCAATAATGAGAATTCTTATAGTAACACTTGTACATTTTATTAGTTTCAGTTCCCTTTCTCAAGAAATAAAGACCCAATATTTTTTTGTTAATGAGAATGATTCTCTAATTCGAAAACAGATTAATGCAAAAAAAAATATGCCCGAAGTCTACACCATAATCAACGATGAAAAAGTTGTTAAAGAGTATATAAGTTCGTTTGGAATTGATAGTGATGACTATGAAATTGATTCATTTGATTCAATTTCATTTACATTTATTAGAGACAATGATACAATTGTAAATGATTCTTTTATTAAAAATATTAATATCATTGAGACTAGGAAAGAGTTTTTTAAAAGGAATATTGATTTTGACGAAACAAAAACTAGATTTGTCTTTATTATACCAATAAAATGCAATAAATTCATTGTTAGAAAAGTTAAACCCGTTGTATCAGAATAAATACGGAACCTTCAAAATCTCACTAGGTGTGTACAAGCTGCCCCGATTAATTTCGAGTAGCTTTATTTTTCCAATATTACCACCTTCTGGGTTTAAGGGGAAAGTAATTCCCTATAAAGAAGCAGGTTTAGGTGGAGGGAACTTTCTTTGTAATTGATTTGGACTATGAACGAAATACTTGGTATATTGCTTATAATTTTTAATATGCAAACCCCGATAGAAATTACCCAATATACTGTTGGAGATAACTTCAAAAGCTATTCAAACGATAGTTTCTTAAAACTAGATGATCCCATTATTTGCTTTGATTATGGATTGCATGCCAAATACAATGAGTATTATCCGGAGGATACAGAACCCAAATTTGAATTTTTGGGAAGACCAATACAAAGAATGGGCTTTAAAGTAGTTGACGGTATAATTAACGATGTTAAGTTTTTTTTAAAGTTGCAGGATATAGACAAGCTTTACTATGATTTAGAAAAGGTATATGGAAAAGCGAATGGCGCACGAATATCCAGTAGATATCCGCAGAAATATGGTTACCTCACGCCTCCAGAGTTGGGAGATAGCATAACCGCAAACGCCTACAACGATTTACCTAATCCCGAAGTTATGGACTATAAAGACCTTAATAGCATATCGTGGGATGATTTGGAAACCAAATTAACTAATAAAGAAACGTACGTTTCTTTAAACGTGAGGAACACGCAAATCAATGAACAAGTTAACCATGAACTTTACATTGTTGAATTAGAATTTAAGGTGTACCATCATGTCGAGGACTAGGAAAAAATTTCATGAAAGCAAAACGTTTTATTTAAAATTTAGAAACGCAATACTTTCAAAATAGTGTAGATATGCAGTGATAACTGTAGAAGTAACGGCTCCTACCAAAGCGCACTGATTTCCTTTTTTACAAACTTATTTTAATCGGAGTAATTTGCATTTCATCGAAATTATGATACTTTGTGTATAGGGGGGGGATTTTTCCTACTTTAGGGTAAGAAAAATAAAAACCACCAAATGCAAAATCACTCACTCACCAGATTACTTCTGCTTAGCTGTATATTTGTAATATTCTCTTGCGAAGAAGAGCAACTACTACAAGATGAAAGCGTTGAAACTGTTACCAAAGCAGAACATGAATATGCAAGTTCCTTTTCCCTTGCCAATTTTGATGATCCGGCCGGGATTCTCCAAGATAACCTGGTGGTGGACTGGAACTCCGCTGTAAAAGACTCAGTGGATGGGTTTATCTGGGAGGAATTCAAAGTTTTGGAAAACCGCCCAATGACCTATGGTCCAGGCGAAATTCTTGCCTACAACTATACTCTTTTGGCGCACAAAGACAGTATAGGGAAAAACCATTTTTACCTAGCCAAGTTCCTCTCTTACGGCGATGATCTGGAACACTCTTTTTTTGCTATTGCAAAAGACTTTTACCATGGCATGGTGTATCTTTATAGTATGGAGGGCAATACAGACTATATCTTCTATTACCAAAAAGGGAGAATGGCGAATGCCATAGCACACGAGGATTTGGAAGAAGACAAAATTGCGCCATTACCGAAACTCCTTACCGATGGAGG
>CAYTDS010000326.1:0-2674 GCA_964436555.1 uncultured Flavobacteriaceae bacterium
AAATCGCCATATCCAAGGCGGTTATGGGTGCTTTGTATCCTGGAAAAGCTTCTTCTAACATTTCTGTTTGTACTGCTCCCAAAGCAAGGACGTTAAAAGAAGGTCCTGTTACCTTAAACTCCTCTGCCCACAATTCGGTTAGGGTAATTACGGCTCCTTTGCTGGAGCTATACGCAGAAAGTCCGGGGAATTTTACACTCCCTTGAACTCCTCCCATAGAACTTATAGTAACCACGTGTCCTGCCTTTGGCATTAAGGGAACTACTTTTCGTGTAATCTCTGCTACGCCAAATACATTCACTTTATACACTTCTTCAAATTCAGCAGCACTTATCTCCAGAAATGGCTTGTTTACCAATTTCCCAGCATTGTTAATGAGAATATCAACCCTGTCCCATTGCTCAAGTATAGCATGTGATAATTGATTCAAATCTGCAGCATTACATATATCACATGGAAAAGAAAAAATATTAGGGTGACCTAAATCTAAAATTGGTGTATTATTACGCGAAAGAGCTAACACTTTATGCCCATCATCTGCAAAAAGTTTGGCTAGCTCATAGCCTATTCCCCTGCTCGTTCCTGTAATAATAACATTTGCCATTAATTGTATTTTATTTCCTTGGTTGGGGAATTAAGAATTCCCTCTAAAACGGGAATGGTTTTATTGACCAATAGAGCCATATGTTCAAAATTCATCAAAGAATTTTCATCACCAACTTGATGATAATGATTGAAGTTTGTAAAGTCAAAGGTGCAAAACGTTTGCGATGGGACATTAAAAACTTTGTGAAAAGGATAGTTATCCGATCTTTTGAATAATTCAAATTCCTTTGCAGAAGGTAAAAAACCAATTAAGTTTTCCGAACTATAGTTATTACCTATTTCTGCCAAATTAGACAACTCATAACCTGTAACGTACATAAAATAATCTTTATTTATCAGTGGCACACCCACCATCTCAAAATTAAGCATTGTGTAGAGGTTAAGATTTTGCTGTTTTAGCTTATTCGCCAGATGTTCAGATCCTAAGAGTCCCTTTTCCTCTGCACTAAATAAGGCAAAAATTATGCTTCTTTTATTCGTTTTAGCATTCCCAAAATATCTCGCCAATTCTAAAACTGTGGTTGTCCCAGA
The DNA here is from genome assembly GCA_964436555.1 of uncultured Flavobacteriaceae bacterium. Lineage (GTDB taxonomy): Bacteria > Bacteroidota > Bacteroidia > Flavobacteriales > Flavobacteriaceae > Aurantibrevibacter. The sequence continues at coordinate 1,138 of CAYTDS010000326.1, forward strand.
GGCATTGTCATTGGCGCCATTGGCAATGGCATCTCCATTCACGGGCGTAATAAGCCCAATATGATCGTAATGCGCACCAACTATTACAAACTCCTTCTTTAAAACCGGATCATTCCCTTCCAACACCCCAACAACGTTATATGCCGGTTTATCAAAATTAGACAAGGTATCCAAATAAGATTGAAAATAGGGAAGGATATTATTGTCTCTAAATATGGTCACTATAAATTCTGCAGCCTTTTCAATACCCTTACTTCCGGTATCTCTTCCCTCCAAAGCATCAGAGGCTAAAAAATCCATTATTCTTTCTACCTCACTGCGCTCACTAAAATTTAATATTGTCGCTTCTGCTTTTGTCCCAGATATTTGTTCTTTTTCTGTTGGTGCCGGAATCTTTACTTCAGAACTGCCGGGTGTATCGGGATTTGTAACAACAAGTTGCGTGGGTCCACAACCCATTATTAAAAATAGTACTATTAGTATGAGGTAGCATTGTTTCATTTGTTCTAACTATTTGTTCCGAGCTTAAATATAAAAAAAGCATCCCAGTAATCAGGGATGCTCTTCATAAATATTGTAATCCGAAATGGTCCTTATAATGATATTTAAGCTAACATAGTTACCGGGTTCTCTAAGAATGCTCGCAACGTTTGAAGAAATTGCGCTCCCGTTGCGCCATCAACCGTTCTATGGTCGCATGCCAATGTTACCTTCATGGTATTGCCAATAACAATTTGTCCATTTTTAACTACAGGTTTTTCTACAATGGCACCAACGGACAATATTGCGGAATTGGGCTGATTGATAATGGAGGTAAATTCCAAAATACCAAACATTCCCAAATTGGATACGGTAAAAGTACTACCTTCCATTTCTGCTGGAGTCAATTTTTTGGTCTTTGCCCTTCCGGCCAAATCCCTGACAGCACTACCGATTTGTGTAAATCCCATTTGATCTGTAAACCTCAGAACGGGTACTACCAATCCGTCTTCAACAGCTACCGCAACACCTATATGAATGTGTTTGTTAAATCGTGTAGTATCACCATTCCAACTGGTATTCACTTGCGGATGTTTTTTAAGTGCCATGGCGCAAGCCTTCACAACCATATCATTAAATGAAACTTTGGTATCAGGTAAACTATTGATTTGCTCACGCGAGGGCTTCGCATTGTCCATATCCACCTCTATCGCTAAGTAATAGTGCGGCGCGCTAAATTTAGATTCGGCCAAGCGTTTGGCAATTACCTTTCTCATTTGGGAATTTTTCACCTCTTCCCTACCCTCTTCTCCAGTAGGGAGTGCAACCGCAGGCGTAACGGACTTTTTATCGGTCAAAGTTTGTGGCGCACCAACACCTGCCTGCTCTACTTTCTTTTCTGGCTGATAAGTTTCTACGTCTTTTTTAACTATCCGTCCTTGGTCCCCAGAACCCCTTAAATCGGCTAGATCTATTCCCTTTTCTTGGGCTATTTTTTTTGCCAATGGAGAAATAAAAATGCGTTGACCATCATTTGAAGCTAGAGTTTCATTAGAAT
>CAYTDS010000327.1:0-2670 GCA_964436555.1 uncultured Flavobacteriaceae bacterium
GATCAATTTTATCAAGGTCAAACTTTTGAATTTTCTTATTTCCTAGAAATTAGTGAACAGGCACAAGAAATTGAGGTTCGAATTTTGGGCGCTGACCGTAGTTTTTATAATTATGTTAATTTACTGATTAGCCAGTCTGAAAATACGTTTGGCTTTTTTGCTACCCCCGCGGCAACAGTTAGAGGAAATGTTTTCGATGTTACAAATTTGGACAATATAACCAATTTTGATAATGTGGACCAACCTAATGCATTTGCTTTAGGGTATTTTGCAGTGATTCAGGAATTTTCAAAAAGTATTTCCATTGAAAATTGAGTATACCTTTGGTATTTTAATCTTTAAAATGATGAAAAAAAAGGTATATTTTTTGATTTTGATTGGTTTACTTTTGGGCTGTGAAGATGTTATAGATGTAGAAGTACCAACCGAAGACCCAAGACTCATAGTTAATGCTGTATTTAAGGTTGATATTGCCGATCCGTGGGTTCCCGTAGAGGTGAAAGTGTCATTAACAAATAATTTTTTCGGAGAAATACCGGTTACACAATTGGAGAACATTGTTATATTGTATGAAGAATTCGATGAAAATGGATTATTCCTAGGTGGAGGAAGTTCAACTTTAGCTGAAGTAGCACCGGGCACCGGCATCTATGAGCCTGATCCCAATACATCTAGGGAAGAACGCATTAGTACCAGTACCTTAAGAGAGAACATGACATTTGCTATGATCATTAGACATGAGGGAAGAAGATATATTGCACAAACTAGATATGTTCCGGCAGTTCCAATTCAATCCTTGAGACAAGGAACAAGTTCGTTATTTAATGGCGATGAAGCCGAAATTATAGTAACTATTCAAGATGACCCGGAGCGTACTAATTTTTACATTTTCGATTTTGGAGCTGGTAATTTTTTAGTTACTGAAGATCAGTTTTATAATGGGCAAATATTTGAGTTTTCTTATTTTCTAGAAAAAGTTGAAGCGGGTCAAGAAATTAGGGTAAGTATTTTAGGAGCAGACAGGACGTTCTATAATTACATGAATTTGCTAATGACACAGTCAGATAATACTTTTGGTTTTTTTCAAACACCGGTTTCAACAATTAGAGGCAATTTTTTTGATATAACCAATTTAAACAATATTGACGTATTTGATAATGTTAATGAGCCTAATATATTTCCACTAGGATATTTTGCTATAGTACAGACTTTTTCGCAAACTATAACAATTGAAGATTGAAGAGGTGCTTACCGTTTTTAAGTTTTGAATTATGAAAAGCAATGTGTACTATATGATTCTGATTACTTTGCTTATAAGCTGTGAAGATGTCATAACCTTGGATGTACCTACTGATAATCCAAGACTTATAGTTAATGCCATTTTTCGGGTAGATATGGAGGAAGAATGGGTTATAGCAGAGGTAAAAGTTTCGCTGACCAATAATTTTTTCGATGAAATTCCAATTACTAATGTGGAAAGTATTACCATAATTTCTGAAGAATTTGATGAGAATGGTTTGTACCTCGGAGGGGGAGCTTTTCCATTTACAGAAGTAGAACCGGACACAGGGATTTATACTCCTATTGCTCCCATTCCAACTAATGGATTTAATGAAAGGATGACTTACGCTCTTATTATTCGGCATGAAGGAAGAAGATATATTGCACAAACTAAATATGTTCCGGCAGTTCCAATACAATCGTTAGTACAAGGGACTAATACTCTATTCAATTCAGATGAAACAGAAATTATTGTCACCATACAAGACGATGCAGAACGACAAAATTTTTACATTTTTGATTTTGGCAATGGGAACTTTCTACTTACCGATGATCAGTTCTATAATGGTCAAACTTTTGAGTTTTCCTATTTTATAGAGCAGTTGCAAAGCGGACAGAACCTGATGGTAACTATTATGGGAGCGGATAGAACTTTTTATAATTATATGAATCAGTTAATTACACAATCTGATAATACCTTTGGTTTTTTTGCCACACCAGCGGCTACTGTAAGAGGTAATTTTTTTGACATCACAAATCTTAACAATATAGATGTCTTCGATAATGTAAATACACCCAATAACTATCCGCTGGGATACTTTGCCATAGTACAGTCTTTTTCCCAAAGTCTTGTAATTGAAAAATAAGTGTTAGGTCTATTGTAGAATGTTTACACTCTTGGTTAAAATTAGTTTTAACCACACAACTAACGTAAAATAGTAATTTCATGAATCCAAATCACGAACTCTTTTTTAAGAGTATAAAATATTTTGGTTTTACTATAGCATTAATGTTTAGTGCACCTTTTGCGCTTTATCAGGCCTTTAAGAATCAAAATCATCCGTTATATCTCCCTGTTCTCGTGCTGGGATTAATCATGGCATTGGCGGCTATTGCTTTAGGGTTTTATAGTGTAAAGCTGTTAGTTGATTATATTTTCTACAAGAAGAAAAAGTTATGAATATCAGTATTTGGCTAGGACTACTATTATGTAGGTAATCTAAAAATTTTCCTTGAAATTAAAAAGTCAGTCCGCCATTGGCGGAGCACCGTCCTACCCTTTTTCTGCTTGTGAGGCGGATAGTAACATTAGGATCATGCCCAATTGAGGTAACAAAAAAAAGCCCTTCATTTTGTAATGAAGGGCTTCTGAAAAAAGGCGGCGACCTA
>CAYTDS010000328.1:0-2666 GCA_964436555.1 uncultured Flavobacteriaceae bacterium
AGCAATGTAAAAAATTACCTGCTAAATTTAGAATTTAATAAAATTAAAACGAAAAGAAATTTCAAAATTCCTGTATCGTACTAAAAAATGATACTTTTTTGTCATAAAAAGTTAGAATTCTAGGAATTTGCAACCTAATATGGTCTAGGTTCTCTTTCTAAGAAAGACTGGTTTTAATGTTCAAAAACAACTTTCTGTATTCATGAGGGCTCATTTGCGCAATGGATTTAAACTGCCGGTTAAAATTGGAAAGGGTGTTGAAACCACATTCATAACTAATTTGTGAAATGTTGAGGTTGTCCTCTAAAAGCAATTTTCGCGCATGTCCGGTTCGAATTTCATTGACAAATTTGGTAAAGGTTTTATTAGCTCTAGGCTTAAAGTACCTGCAAAATGAGGTTGTGGTCATGTTTAAAAGATCGGCAATTTCTTCCAAGGCAATGTCCTTTTTAAAATTGGTCATCACATAATCGTACACCAAATGCATTTTTTCCGCATCATCTTTTTTTAAAACATTGGTATAACCCGGACTTGCAAGTAGTGTATATTCTTCTGTATTTGCAAGGATATCCAAAATTTCAAATAATTTTATAATCCGTTGAAACCCTTGTTCCTGATTTATCCTAAGGAATAATTTATTGATTTTTTCTTTGGATTCTCCATAAAACTCCATTCCTCTTGCAGAATTTTCCACAAGCTTATTAATGGCATAGAACTCTTCCTTTTGCAATAAGGATTGGCTAAGGAGCTCATTATCAAAATAGATCACCAGTCCTCTTGTTGTTAGTTTGCTGTCTTTTTCAAAGTAGATATCATCACTACGCCATAAATGCGGTAGGTTGGGGCCGGTCAAAACAAGATCGCCTTCTTCAAAAGTTTGGACATGGTCTCCTACAAATCGGGTTCCTTTCCCTTTGGCAATTAAGGAAATTTGGAATTCGGGATGAAAATGCCAATTGGGATTAAAAAAGGGACCCACCAAGTTCTTGAAAATAAATGTCTCTTTGGAGGTTAGTGTTTTTTCAATATTAGGGCCACTCATAAATTTCCTGTTTTGTTAAAAAAATTGCTAATTTAAGGTAAAAAAGTATCACAATTTAGCAAGATAAAGGAAATAAAAAGACGGATTCTATTTTAGATTTGTAGAAGGTGGTTTTACTTAAAACAGGTTAAACGATTTCGTTTTCATAAAATGTACTAACTTTAATTGCAAAATTGATAGTAGTTATCACTTTTTTTAATGAATTCTAAAATTTAAACAAACTGATTCATAATGCAAGAAAACAATTATCCCAAACTTCACAACGCTTCGTGGCCCGGCGTGGTGGGAAAGGGGCCGGATTCAGAGCCACCTATTTCTATAGATACCATGATTGAGCTTACTGCAAATGCGGAAGTGGATGGCGTTAAATTTGACGGTTTCGACCTTTTTCTTTTTGATCCCCATATGGATATTGATGCTACTGATGATGGCATTAAGAGAATGGCCGATAAGGCTTTTGCAAAGAATCTTGAGATTGGGAGTTTGGTGGCTCCGGTTTGGACAGGAACGGGTGGAGGTTCTGCCATGGGTTCAAAAGAAGATCGGAAGCAATTTGTGGAGCAAGTTCGTAAATCGAGCATTATTGCTAAGAAATTAAGGGAATTGGGGGTGCGTCCTAACGGGGTAATCCGAATTGATTCTTCCGTTGACCCTAAAAGCTGGGACAAGGATCCTGTTGGAAACACCAAACTTATTGCACAAACTTTTCGAGAGGCATGCGACGTAGCAGCAGACTATGGTGAGTCTTTAGCCGCTGAAGGCGAGATCTGCTGGGGCGGAATGCACGGCTGGAAGTCTATGCTCAACACTTTAGAGGAGGTGAATAGACCCAATATCGGATTTCAAGCCGATATGGCGCATACGCTTTTATACCTTTTGGGATATAATAAAGAAGATGAAAGAATACTTCCGGTCGACTTTAAATGGGAAGATAGGGAAACACTTACTGAGGGTCTAAAAACCCTGACCAAAGCGCTTAGACCATGGACCATCGATTTTCATGTGGCGCAAAATGATGGAACCGTCTTTGGTGCCGGGTCGCATGATAAAACGGGACGCCATTGTTTGGCTTCAGACCCTAATGGCAAATTGGATATTGTTAAAGATGCCGGACATTGGCTGCGCAATGAGGATGGAAGCCTTACGAAACGTTTCAAACATATTTGCTGGGATGGGTGTATGTTTCCCAATGAAGTGATGATGCAGCAAAAAACATGGAATGATATTTTGGCAGTAATGATTCAAGTTCGCAAAAAGCATGGATGGTATGAAGCTCCTTAAGCCATTCAAAGCAAAGACCTACTCGAAGTGTTTTAAGAAATAAGTATGGATTAAAGAGAATAAAAATGTCAAATAAAAAAGAGATTAGAATCGGTTTAGTTGGTTATGGTTTTATGGGCAGAACCCATTCCAATGCTTATAAAAGAGTGAGCGATTTTTTCCCGGAATTGTTATACAAGCCGGTTTTAAAGGCGGTTTGTGCCCGAAATAAAGAACGTGTTCAGGCATTTGCAGACCAATGGGGTTATGAATCTGTAGAAACGGACTGGAAAACATTGGTTGCGAGAACGGATATAGACGCCGTGGATATTTGTACACCTAATAATATGCATTCGGAAATAGC
>CAYTDS010000329.1:0-2665 GCA_964436555.1 uncultured Flavobacteriaceae bacterium
CATTAGAAGATGGTACCGCCGGTGTTTTATATGCTGATGAAAGTGGTAACTGGATTGACCTATAAGAAAACTTGAGTTGTTTGTTTGTATCAAGTTAGTTGGTAAAAAAGGGATTGCGATTTTGCAATCCCTTTTTTTTATGATAATTTTAAAAAGAGGCTAACTTTCATAGGTTATTTTTGCGTATATCCTTACAATAAATAATCACCTATGTCTAAAATACTGATTATTGAAGATGATGCCGCCTTTAGTCAAATGCTTCAAAAGTTTCTAACAAAGCACGGCCACGAAATATCTGCAAGCTACACAGCTTTAGATGCTAAATTAAAACTTAAAGCTTCTAATTTTGATTTGGTTATTACCGATTTGCGTCTACCGGATTATGACGGCATTCAATTACTATCCGATATTAAAGAAATCAGCACTAAAATACCGGTTATCTTAATGACAGGATACGCAGAAGTGGGCACCGCCGTTGCCGCAATGAAAAAAGGTGCATTAGACTATATTTCCAAACCCTTTACCCCGGATGAAATTTTGATGATTATCTCAAATGCATTAAAGACTAAGGAACCTTTGATTGCTATGGAACCCGCCGTGTTAATAAAAAGTAAAAGTGTCTCAAACCTGCCTAATGGGGCTATCACAGGCACAAGTGATGCATCAAAAAAACTAAACGAATACATACAATTGGTTGCCCCTACCAATATGTCTGTTTTAATCACCGGTGAAAGTGGCACTGGAAAAGAAGTGACTGCGAGAGCTATTCATGATATTAGTAAACGAAAGCAATTTGATTTTGTAGCTGTAGACTGTGGTGCTATTCCAAAGGAACTTGCAACAAGTGAATTTTTTGGACATGTTAAAGGGAGTTTTACCGGAGCAATTGACGATAAGATAGGTCATTTTGAGGCAGCCAACAAGGGAACATTGTTTCTAGATGAAATAGGCAACCTTACGTATGAGAATCAGGTGCAACTACTCCGTGCATTACAAGAGCGAAAAATTAAAAGAATTGGCAGCAATACAGAAATAGCAGTAGATGTTCGCATTATAGCTGCTACAAATGAAGACCTTCTGGATGCTGTTGAAAAAGGAAATTTCAGGGAAGATTTATACCACCGATTAAATGAGTTTTCTATTGAAATTCCCTCTTTGGAAGACCGTTTTGAAGATTTACTGATTTTTGCAGACCATTTTTTAAACAAAGCCAACCAGTCTCTGGAAAAAGATGTGCTGGGCTTTTCACCGGAGGTGTTAGAACTATTTAAAGAATATCATTGGCCGGGAAATTTAAGGGAACTGCAAAATGTTATCAAAAGAGCGGTTTTGCTGACTACCGGGGACTTTGTAGAAAAAGAGGCATTACCCAAAGAAGTTACGCAAAAAGATCAAAAACAAAATTCTCCTGAGGATTTTTCGAAAGATGCTTATGAAAAGGACCAAATAGTAAAGGCATTAAAAAGGACTAATTTTAATAAATCTGAGGCGGCAAAATTGCTTCAGGTAACCCGGAAAACCCTCTACAATAAAATCAACCATTATAACTTGGACCTTTAGACAAGTGTACATCTAAAGCCAAGAGTAGGGCCGTGGTTTTGTGCTGTAGTCGCATACATAGTACTTGTAAAGTCTTGTTATCTAATATTTTATCGCCATGATGCTGCTCTAAACTTTCCAGGATTGGAATAATTTCATTAGCTTTTAGTTGTCTGAACATAGGGAGCATGCGGTGGGCAATAGCTTGAACATCTTTATGGTTTTTGGTTTCAACACTTAACTTCAATAGTTCCAAATTCGTTTTGGTGTCCATCACAAATGCTTCCAAGATTTCGTTAATCGATTCCGAACTATCCCCCAAAAACGCAGAAATCACATCAAGGTTGAATAGATTTGAAACAGTACTATTAGAAGTTTGTATCCCTTTTTTCTCTGTTACTATTGGCTTTTCCGGGAATAGTGTACTTAGAGTTTCCAGAAAGCATGTTTTTGTAAAAGGCTTTTGAAGTATTTCTTGAAAACCAGCTTTTTTATAGATTTCAGTTTGTAAATCTTTTCTTCCCGTCATAGCCACAATAGGCTGATTTTTATAGTGCGTATAAGCCGAAGACCGTAACTTTTCCATAACCTCAAATCCATCAATAAAAGGCATTTGTATATCCGTAAGTACTAAATCATAAGCCATTTCTTTCTCTTGATCAATTTTATTAAAATCAGAATAAATGTAAGTTTCTATTTTTTCAATCTCACACACTTCCTTTAATAAGCGTAACATAGCCAAATCATCGTCAATAATTAAAATAGATAGCCTTTTTTGGAGTGTGGTCATTTTCTTTGGGGGAATACTTTTTGAAGTTTTTACCAAGGTTAATGGAAGGCGAATGGTAAATATACTCCCCTTATGTTCTTCACTAGTCACGGTTATGGTTCCTCTGAGCAAAGAGGTAAGCTTTTTGGAAATAGTGAGTCCAAGACCATATCCGCCATATTTTTTTTCTGTTTTTTCATCAGCTTGTGTAAACTCTTTAAATATTTCTTCTTGCTTTTCTTTTTTGATACCAACACCGCTATCGGTAATCTTTATGGTAGTATCATAAACACCTTTGGACTCTTTCGCAAACGCATCTATTTTTATAGTCCCTTGATGGGTAAATTTATAGGCATT
>CAYTDS010000330.1:0-2636 GCA_964436555.1 uncultured Flavobacteriaceae bacterium
GGATATACTTTTAAGGTGTTGCCGTCAACAGAAAACTTGGGGGTATTATCCCCTTCCAAAACTACTAGGCCTTTGAAGTCCTGTCCTTTTTTAATGGGATCGGAAAAGCTGATGAGTAAGACCTGGCTATCAGTTGCTTCTGTGGTTACATTCAACACTACAAAATTATTCTTCCCCGGAATTAAAATGGCACTTTGCCCTTTACTATCAATGTTTTGTTTGGATCCATCCCATTGGATTTCGAGATTGGAATCTTCTTCAAATCTTTGAATACTATCAATTTTAAATTGAAACTGTGTGCCTTCTTTTACGGACTCGTCAAATTTCACCCCAACCGCTTTCCCGTTCTGGTTTACGGTAATCAATTTTTTCACGGTTACTAAGTCTAATAAATCCGCACTGCGAAGTTGGCCTTCAATGTACTGTTTGTCGGGGGTATAGGATTGTAAAGGATTTGTATAAATATTAAACTGTTGTTTTACTGTTTTTACACCAAAAGACAGCGTACGTAATTCTTTTGGGATTTCCTTTATAATCTTGTCCACCGCTAAGGTAAAACCGTACTCCGTATCCGGATTAAAACCAGTTTCCGGGATAAAAGCAATTGTTCTATTATCTAATGCCGTTACTTTTCCGTTTGTTGCCGGAGAGACCTTAAGGAGTCCATTATCCAGTTTATCGCCACTTTTCCATGAGTCAATGGGTTCCTTTAAAACTACCCGAACGTCGCTTTTGCTTGAAATAATACCCTGTGAAACCTCAGAAATATACTCTTGATACAGGTTCAGATTGTTGAACTTGAGGTCCGTCCTTTCTTTTTTACAGGCAGAAAGGAATATCAAAAGTGCAAAAAGCACACTAAACTTATGGTTCATGTTGGTATTTTTAATTGATGTAAATATAGTTGTTTCAAGGAAATTTGGTGTTTGGGTTTCCCGATTATAATTGTAATAAAAGGCATGCCTTTTACAAGCTATCTGAAAAACGAATCACTTTATCGAAATTTGATTTTCTCATCAAAGTCTCACAAAATATTTATTTAATATTACGGTGTTACTGAAACCGTCGCCAAACGAGAATACAAGAATCCCCAATTCTTAAACTTTCCCTACTTACAGTTAAGAACACTGTATGAAAACTAAATTGCAATATATTGTATTGCTTATTGTTTTGACTGCGGCCAATTCCTGTAGTAAGGAGCCAGCAGAAAATAGCACTTTGGTTACTGTAGCCAACGCTGTAGAAGTGGAACAGGAGCTCCTGGCAATTGTAAATGAACATAGAACCGCTTTGGGATATTCCACTTTATCCTTTAGTACTGTGGCCTACACGTATACCAACTCCCATATCGATTACATGATTTCCAAAGGAAGTATCAGCCATGATAATTGGAGCGCAAGAGCATCTAATATTACTGCTGAGGTAAATGCCCAAGAGGTATCGGAAAATGTAGCTAAGGATTATGAATCTGCCCAAAAAGCTTTTCAAAATTGGATGGCCAGTTCTCCTCACAGAAAAGCCATTGAAGGCAACTTTACCCATACTGCGGTAAGTGTAAAAAAGGATCCTGAAGGAAATTTATATTACATGCAATTGTTCTACAGATAGAACTATTCTAAACACGTTTTATTTTCTTAATTTTGATAGTATTGGTTGTTTTCCAATTGTTTGTCCAGAATGGATAATAAGATACGCAACCTAATCTATCAAATAATGATGTATGGCCATACAACCTCCTTTTAATCTCACCAAATGGATTGAAGAAAATAGGGATTCCTTAAAACCTCCGGTTGGCAATAAAAACCTTTACAGGGAAGCGGGAGATTATATTGTTATGGTTGTTGCAGGACCCAACGCTAGAAAAGATTATCACTACAACGAAACCGAAGAACTTTTCTATCAGTTAGAAGGACAAATTGAGGTTCATATTCAAGAAGAAGGCAAGAAAAAAACCTTTGTCCTTGGCCCTGGAGATATGTACCTTCATCCCGCTAAAGTACCCCATTCCCCGATGCGTCATGCGGGTTCTATCGGTCTTGTTGTTGAGCGAAAACGAGCAGGCATGGATGTGGATGATGGGTTACTTTGGTTTTGTGATAATTGCAATCACAAACTCTATGAAGCCTATTTTTCTTTGCATGATATTGAAAAGGATTTTTTAGGTCATTTTAAAACCTTTTACGGTTCTGAAGAACTGCGAACTTGTGACAATTGTGGAACTGTAATGCCCACAGATGAACGTTTTGTAAGCAAAGATTAAGTTATTCCTCCAGCCTTAAATAATTTTCAAGTATGGGATATATTATTAGTTTTTTGATTGGATTGGTAGCCTTGCTTCATCTCTATTTTTTATGGTTTGAAATGTTCGCCTGGACCACCAAAGGCAGAAAAATATTTAAAAGGTTTCCTCCCGAACTGTTTGAGCCTACAAAAGGTCTTGCGGCCAATCAAGGCCTGTACAATGGCTTTTTAGCAGCCGGTCTAATTTGGACCTTTTTCATTCAGGATTCCGTTTGGAAAACCAATATCTCCTTATTTTTTCTCGCATGCGTTCTTATTGCCGGGATATTTGGGGCTTTGACAGCAGATCGAAAGATATTTTTTGTTCAGGCACTACCTGCCTTATTGGCTATTTT
>CAYTDS010000331.1:0-2616 GCA_964436555.1 uncultured Flavobacteriaceae bacterium
GTCTTTAATGGTAGTGTACGTGATTTGGAAGCTATAGGACAGCTAGAAGGTTTCAATGCCTTTGTACGCGATTTTCACCCCTCCTTTTTAGAAGAAATGGTTTTAATGGGACTCAATACGCCTATTCGAATCGGGCAAGCTATTGTACTACCCGGAGATTTGGTTTTGGCTAAGGAAGAAGGTGTGCTTTTTATCCCGGCTCATTTGGCCGACCAGGTGGTAAGCACCTCCGAATTTGTTGCTTTAAAAGATGAATTCGGGTTTGAAATGATAAAAACAAAACAATACGCAACCGGAGAAATCGACAGCCAATGGACGCCAAAACTAAAAAAGGATTTTCTTATATGGCTGGCAGCACACCCCGAGCTTGGTACCATGACCAGTGAGGAACTGGACAAGGTATTGAGCAAGCGTACCTGGTAATTCTTCATTTTAAAACCTAAAATAAGTTGTGCATGAGACAAGTTAATAAAGTGATTCTGGTTTTCTTTATACTATCCTTTTTGGCCTGCAAGCAGGGGCAAGAAGAAGTGAATCATAAGGCTGAAGAATCAGCGCTTTCCTCACCGGTAAGCGATGTTGAAATAATTGAAGTTGTGGCTTCATTCAATAAGGCCATGATTAATAGAGATGAGGTAGCATTAGAAAAGTTATGTTCAGACCAACTGAGTTATGGGCATTCCAGTGGTCTAATTCAGAATAAGGCCGAGTTTATAGAGGATATTATGAATGGTCCGTTTCGTTTTATAACCATAAGCACCCCCGGACAAACTATTGCGTTGGATGGGGATACCGCTGTAGTTCGACATATTCTAACAGCAGATGCAACCCGAGATGGTGAGCCTGTAGCCATAAAAATTGGAAATGTACAGGTGTATAAAAAAGAGTCAGGCGGGCCTTGGAGACTTTTGGTAAGACAAGCCTATAAATTGTAGCTTATAATGGAGCGGTTTATGAGGTCTAGTTATAAAAACAAAAAGCATTATCGATTTAAAAGCATATCATTTTGAAAAAATTAAATATTTATACTGTTTCCTTTGGTCTTGCTTTGCTATTAGTGATAGTAGTTTTAGTTCTCTTGTTTACCGGAAATATAGCAGATGCCGGATTACTTATTTTGGGTATTTTTGCGTTACTGGCTTTTGGTTTTAGTGGCTATAAATCACTTAGTGGTTACGTGTTTACCACCATGATATTTGCGGGCGTTACCTTAGCATTATACTACCCGCAATATTTTACTCAAATAGGAGATTTTAAACTTACAGCGCTGATTATACCCCTTATTCAAGTAATCATGTTCGGTATGGGAACATCGATGAGCATCAAAGATTTTGCTGGGATTTTTAAGGCACCCAAAGGGGTTTTAATTGGGGTCGCTGCCCAATTGGGGATTATGCCTTTTATGGGGCTTTTTTTAGCTAAATTCAGCGGCTTTCCTCCTGAAATTGCGGCAGGGATTGTTTTAATTGGTTGTTCCCCAAGTGGAGTGGCCTCTAATGTGATGGCATATTTGGCCAAGGCCAATTTAGCACTCTCTATTACCATTACTGCCATGTCTACTCTCTTAGCACCTTTTGTAACCCCTTTGTTAATGAAATTTTTAGCAGGGGAATTTATTGAGATTGATGTTTTGGATATGATGTGGACTATTGTGCAGATGATTATCATCCCGATTGGGGCAGGTTTACTTTTTAATAAATTGGTAGGAAACAAGGCCAAATGGTTAGATAAAGCCATGCCCATAATATCTATGCTGGGTATTGGCTTAATTATAACCATAATAACTGCAGCAGGAAGGGATAGTCTTTTGGAAATCGGTGGAATTCTTATGTTGATTGTTCTGGTGCATAATACCTTTGGTTACTTTTTAGGCTACTGGTTTGCCCGATTGTTCAAAATGACAGAGAGCGATGCCCGCACCATCGCCATAGAAGTGGGAATGCAAAATGCCGGACTCGCTTCGGGAATAGCTAATTCTCTGGGGAAAATAGGGACTATGGGCTTGGCCGCTGCCGTGTTTGGACCATTTATGAATATTACGGGATCTGTTTTAGCCTCATATTGGCACAGAAAGACCCCAAAGGACTATGTTGAGGTTGATACCGTAGAAGGCAAATAAAGCCTAGTTTTTTCTGTTTTATCAATACTCTTTACCATTTTACAATTTTGTCATTCTGACCCCGGACATTCGGGGGAAGAATCTATTGTTACATCGGAGATATATAGGCTAAAAACAACATAACTTGAATCTATTTATGGCTATGCTTTAAAACCGTTCCGGCCTATTTTCAATTTCGTTACAAATCAAGGTCTTTTTGTTAAGGAAGAAGGAAGCCGTCCATAGAGCATTTCACGCTAGTGAAAGCGGCCTGGGCGGTGCGGCCGCAGAAAGGGCTTAGATTTGTAGAAATTTAAAATCAGCCTAGCGTTTTTTTGGTTCTTTTTTTGGGTAATGCAAAAAAAGAACAAATACAATAGTAAGCCTCCCCAAGTTTTAACAACACAAAAAAAGGAAATAATCCAAAATATTGGAAATATTCCATAAATTAGCTTATTGTTTTTAGGCTATGGATAAGACCATTCTTCATTTGGATTTAGATACTTTTTTCGTGTCTG
>CAYTDS010000332.1:0-2614 GCA_964436555.1 uncultured Flavobacteriaceae bacterium
AGCTCTATATCTCAAAGCGGGTGCAAATATAAAACCGTTTTTTTGCTTTCACAATAGCAAAAACAAAAAAAAGTCATTATATCTTTTGTTTTTTTTTAATCATCTGATTATCAGTAAACAAAATGGCATATTATTTTTATAAGAAGAGAATATTTACTTCAATAAAGGCATATTTCATCACACCCAAAAATTAAAAAATGGAAATACTCGACAATTACCAACTCCTACCTCGATAAATTTTAGGAAAAAAAGTTCCAAATCAGACCAAAACGGATAACAAAATCCCGATATGGATAATTAGGGGCAGCGTAAAAATTGTAGCCCGAAAAGGAAGAATTAAAATGCTCTGCCTTAAGATATATTCTTGTTTGTTTGACTCTCCCATTAATAAAAAAATCTAACATAGGATAGCCCCCCAACTCTTCATTTTCCTGGACATAAAATTCTCCTAACAGCGGATTATATGCATCCATTGTATATTTAGTGAAATACTTAAATGTAATTCCTGTCTGAATATACATCGCTTTTTTAAATACGTCACTGGAGAAATATAAGGTGTTTCTAGTGACCAATTGCGGTAGATTAACAACATTAGTGTTTTGATCCACACTTTGATACATAACCGTATTATCCAAAGCAAACTTGCCAACTCTAAACTCTTTATTGTACGTAAGTTTTACCATATTTACGGCATCTCCTTCCTGAAAAGGTTTAACAAAAGCATTTTCCACACCTGCTGCCACCTCTTCGGGAGTAGCCTCAGATTTAAAGTAAGTGTAATTAGTAAGCGAAGTAACCTTGCCGTCCAAACTTCCGAACAATTTATTCTCAAAATTTACGGTAAAACTATTTACGTTTTGCTTTTCGAAATTAGAGGTATTCTGCCAATTGTAATTTGCATATTCGCTCTGATAAAGCAAAAAATTAAAATCGGGCATAGTGGCAGAAGAATGCAGCGAAAACCTGATTTTATTCTTCTCATTAAAATTATAGCGAGCAGCTGCATCCAAACTATTACCCCCTAAGCTACCTACCACATTATATGATAATCTTCCATCTACCTTAAATTTCCCAATTTGTTTAGAATACGTTCCCCCAATGGCAATTTCTTCTCCCATGAGTTGATTTTCAATCTGCTCTGTATCTGTTACCAAAAGACTATTAAAAAAATAATTATAGTTGTAAAAACCAACAAAACCTACTACATTCCCGAGAATAGGATTATAAAACTGGGCGTTTACCTGATTATATGTTGTTTTAAGAGAAGCCTTGTCGTTTATTACATTTAAAAAGGCTGCTCCAAAAAAATCATTTTGAGCAGCTTGATTAAATTGGTAGTATTTCGTTTCGTAATTAAACTGATGTCCTATGGCAAGTGATGTTCGTTTCTTGTTTAAGGAATCCACATCTTTTCCCCAAAGTTTGTATTGATGATCTAAAAAATATCTTTTTCCCAATACCTTATTCTGAGCATTTGTAAAGACAACATCCAAACGGTTTCTGTCTGCAAACTCCGGATCACCGGATTCAAATTGCACTTCCTTGTTCGCTAAACCTCCATTTTCCTGAGTTGTAATATCTTGTGCAGCTATATGTGCCCTTAAACTATATTTCTTGTTTTTACTTTCATAATTGGTTGTAGTTCTAAAATTACCGGATTCCGCCTGGCTGTTTTGGTACTTTCCAAGAGAGCGAAACCCCTTGTAAGACAAGGAAAAATTCAACCGCTCAGAAGTATTAAATGTTAACAAGGCATCCAAAAGCTGCCCTTCTTCAAAAGTGGTCTTGAAAAATAGTTCCGTCATAGGTGTAGCTACATGATAATAGTTCATATCCTCAACCTCAGCATAATTAAAGTGCTTTGCTTTTGCGCCAATTCTTGGGTATATGGTATTTTTTTCAAAATTAACTCCAAGGCTATTGTAAGGTTGGCCCACATTGGCTACAGGCATAAGTTCAAAATTATCTTTTCTTAAATAGTTGTAGTCGTATTCTCTTTTGATGGTCAACGTAGTGTCAAAATAAGTGGTATCGCGTTGAAAAGAAACAATTTTATAATCTTTAAATGTTAACTTTTTTTCCGCTTCTTCCTTAGCCGGAGGCTTTGGCCTAGTCTTCTTTTTAGTAATCAAAGTATCTCTTCCCATAGGGGGTATAGAATCTTCTTGAGCAAAAAGCGGTTGGCTTATGATTAGCAAAAGCACTAAAACCAAATATTTCATTATATAGCCTTAAACGAACAAAGTTAAATTTTTTGTTCGTAATGAAATGTGAAAGTTTAGTGGTAGATAAATAGAAATACGTTGAATTTTAATTCTTAAACTAATCTAGTATCTTCGTAAAAACTATCTTCCAAGGCCGTGTTACAATCTTACCATCGATTTTGTTCAGAAATAGGAACCGATGAAGCAGGGCGCGGCTGTCTAGCCGGTCCGGTCACCGCTGCCGCTATAATCCTCCGTCCAGATTTTGCCAATGAGGTGTTGAACGACTCTAAAAAACTTTCTGCAGGCAACAGAAATCTCCTGCGGCCTCTTCTTGAGATAAGCGCTATTAGTTTTGGTGTAGCTCATGTGCATCCCAATCAAATTGATAGGATTAATATTCTTAATGC
>CAYTDS010000333.1:0-2613 GCA_964436555.1 uncultured Flavobacteriaceae bacterium
CCATCTTGGATTAATAAGGAAAGTTCATTTAAGAGCATTCCTTTAACGTTTGTTTTAAATGAGTTTCAAAGACAATTTAATGTGCATGTAGAAACCCAAAATATAAATGGCAATCAATTATTTACAGGTACTTTTAGCAACACAAATATAGATTTGGCGTTACAAAGCATAAGTGTTCCCTCTCAAATTAAATATAAATTAGAGGGTAAAAAAGTACTGTTCTATGCTCAGAGCAATCCTTAAAAGCATTAGTTTCATTTTTTTTATCCTGATACTTAATTTTCCTTTTTGGAGTCAGGCTCAGGATACTATTAGCCAAAAAATCCCTCTTATAGATTACCTTCAAAAATTGGAAAATGATTTTGATATCAAGTTTTCTTATGTAGATGAAGCCCTGCAAACCATCCAAATTAAGGCTCCTCAGCAAACCATTTTAAATGCCATAATTGCCGAAATTGAAAGCCAAACTCAACTTGAGATAAGCAAACTTAGCGAGCGTTATTACTCATTAATCAAAAGTAATACCCTAAATATCTGTGGCCAAGTACTTGATAATTTCGAGGACAATACCATAATTGGTGCAACTGTTGAGGTGATTGGCAGCAACATTGCAATGATAACCGATTCCGATGGAACTTTTTATTTAAAAAAAATTCCTAGAAAAGCCATAATACGGATCCGGTATTTAGGTTATAAAGTGAAGTACCTTAGCGCTGAGGAGTTAACAGAAGCTAGTCCATGTACCAAAATTTTAATGGCACAAAGTTACCAGGAGTTGGATGAAGTGGTAGTCTACAAATTACTGACCACAGGACTGGTTAAAAAACAAGATGCCAGTATACAATTGAGCGTAGCCGATTTCGGGATTCTTCCCGGCTTGATAGAACCCGATGTGCTTCAAACTGTGCAAGCGTTACCGGGGATAAAGAGTATTGATGAAACAGTATCCGACATCAATGTTCGCGGCGGCACCAATGACCAAAACCTCATACTTTGGGATGGTATAAAAATGTATCAATCCGGCCATTTCTTTGGATTAATTTCAGCTTTTAATCCCTACTTGGTAGACAAAGTAAATATTATAAAAAATGGTACCAGTGCCCAGTATGGTGATGGGGTAAGTAGTGTGATTAGTTTAGAAACTAAAAACACACTTTCGGACACTTTTTTTGGCGGTGGTGGTTTTAATTTTATTAGCGGGGATGCTTTTGGTCAAATTTCTTTATCAAAAAAGTTAGCACTTCAATTTTCTGGACGCCGCTCAACCACGGATTTTCTAAATTCTCCGACTTATAATAGATTTTTTGATAGAGCATTTCAAGACTCTGAAATTAAAGAGAATAGTAATCAAGTAGAAAATATTGAAAGAAATGAGAATTTCTATTTTTATGATTTTACAGGAAAACTTTTGTATGATATTAATGAGAACCATAGGGCAAGAATAAGTTTTATAAATATCAACAATAACTTGGATTATGTAGAAACCAATACAGACAATAGCAGTACCAGCAAAAGTAAGCTTTCACAAAAAAATCTGTCCTTTGGGGGTACTTTAGAAAGTAATTGGACCGATAATTTCAGTACCAACCTTAACTTATATTACACCAATTACAATTTAGATGCACAAAACAATTTTGAAGACGTGCAGCAGTTATTTCAAAATAATCAAATACTGGAAACTGCGGTAAAGTTAAGTGCCAATTACCAATTTTCCGGGAGTCTAAACTGGTTAAACGGATATCAATTTAACGAGGTTGGCATAACTAATTTCACCAATGTAACTCAACCTCCTTTTAATAGCAATATCAAAGGTGTAATACGAACCCATGCACTATTCTCCGAGTTAGGTTATGAATCAATGAACAAGAAACTTACTGCCCGCATCGGAGCACGATTTAATGCTATTGAAAACCTAAATACTTTTAAAGAATTCATTGTTGAACCTAGACTAAATATCAACTATACCTTAACCAAAAACATATATGCTTCGGTTCAAGGCGAATTTAAAAATCAGTCTACCAACCAAATCATCGATTTAAAGCAAAATTTCTTGGGGATTGAAAAAAGAAGGTGGATGTTATCAGACGGGGAAACTTTACCTATTACAAAAAGTAAACAAGCCTCAATGAGCGTAAACTATGATAAACAGCGACTTTATTTGGGCCTTGAAGGATTCTACAAATTTGTTGATGGCATAAGCACGGCAACACAGGGTTTTCAAAATCAGGATCAGTTTAATGGAGAAATTGGTAGTTATGAGGTTAAAGGAGTAGAATTTTTAATTAATAAGCGTACTCCCAAACTAAGTACTTGGCTTAGTTATGCTTATAACTTGAATACATATACTTTTGAGGACATAAATCCTACCCGCTTTCCAAACAATTTAGATATTAGACACACACTAACATTTGCAAGTACGTATACCTATAACAAACTAAAATTAGGCGGAGGAATAAATTACCGCACAGGAAAACCCTACACCAAACCTCTTGATGGTAATAGTGCCATAAACACTACGGTTTTTCCTAATGCAATTAATTTTGAAGCGCCAAATAGTAGCCGTATTTCAGACTATTTTCGTGTGGATGCATCTGCTATTTATGACTTTGACCT
>CAYTDS010000334.1:0-2610 GCA_964436555.1 uncultured Flavobacteriaceae bacterium
TCAAATAAGGCAGAAGTTGACTTAGTAATTTGATTGCTCAATTCATCCAAATGATAACCCAATGCTAATTTAGTAGCAATCTTAGCAATGGGATACCCAGTGGCTTTGGATGCTAAAGCAGAAGATCTTGATACTCTGGGGTTAATTTCAATAGCGATGATATCCTCTTTTTCGTCAGGACTTACCGCAAATTGAACATTACAACCACCTGCAAAATCCCCTATGCTTCGCATCATCTTGATGGCCATGTCTCGCATTCTCTGAAATGTAACATCCGATAGGGTCATAGCTGGAGCCACTGTGATAGAGTCACCCGTATGTATGCCCATCGGATCCATGTTTTCTATAGTACAGATAATAACAACATTATCATTTCTATCTCTCAAAAGCTCAAGCTCATATTCCTTCCAACCCATTAAGGCCTTGTCAATCATGACCTCATGAATCGGGGAAATTTCCAATCCCCTACTTAACAATTCATCAAAATCTTCTGCTCTGTATACAATAGATGCTCCGGCTCCTCCAAGGGTATATGATGCCCTTATTACGAGGGGAAATCCAAACTCCTGAGCAATTTCTTTACCTTTTAAAAAGGAAGTGGCTGTTGCCTGTGGAGCCATGCCGATACCTATCTTCAGCATCAATTCTCTGAATTTTTCTCTGTCTTCTGTTATGTTAATGGCGTTTATATCTACACCTATGAGTTTTACATTAAAATCGTTCCAAATTCCCTTTTCATCCGCTTCAATACATAAATTCAATGCAGTTTGACCCCCCATTGTGGGTAATACTGCGTCAATTTCCGGGTGTTTCTTTAGTATTTCAACTATTGATTTTGTGGTAAGTGGTTTTAAATAAACATGATCCGCCATGGAAGGATCTGTCATAATTGTTGCCGGATTACTGTTGATTAAAACAGTTTCTATACCATCCTCCCGCAGAGAGCGAAGTGATTGGGTACCTGCATAATCAAACTCACAGGCCTGCCCTATAACAATGGGTCCGGAACCTATAATTAAAACCGATTTTAAATCTTTTCTTTTAGGCATTATTATCTAAACTAAATTACTTGGTTATTGAACAAAAAAAAGGTGCTACTTCCGTAAAAGTAACACCTTGCTATTTCTTTGAAATACCGTCATTATTTTTTGTGTCTTGTCTCAGAAGATACAGTTAATTTTTTTCTTCCTTTAGCTCTTCTTCTTGCAAGAACCTTTCTACCATTAGCACTCGCCATACGTTCTCTAAACCCATGCTTATTTTTTCTCTTTCTTTTTGATGGCTGATATGTTCTCTTCATTATAAAAGTTTTCGTTTTTACTTAAAAAATGTTTTGGAAAGCTAACAAATAACCCCCTCAAAATCTGGGCGCAAATATACGAAGAGTTTTTGCTTTGACAAATCTAAAATAAAAAATATTATGGATTGTTTTTATTACTTTTGCGCCGGCGATGCTTCAATCCGTTTTCAAAGATGAAAAAGCTTTTATTACTTCCGTATTTTATACTGTTTAGCTCCTTTTGTATAGGGCAGACGGATTTGGAATATCGACTAAAAAAAGGTGATGTATTT
Source organism: uncultured Flavobacteriaceae bacterium (assembly GCA_964436555.1). Taxonomy (GTDB): domain Bacteria; phylum Bacteroidota; class Bacteroidia; order Flavobacteriales; family Flavobacteriaceae; genus Aurantibrevibacter. The sequence goes on from CAYTDS010000334.1 coordinate 1,573, forward strand.
GTCATTAAGCAAGTTGCAAAGCAAACGATTACTCAGGATTTGGAGGGAACAATTCATGATATCACCAACAGCATTGATGGCATTCTGGAATTTAAAGTGCTAGACGAAAAAGAGAATCATTACCTCATTGAACTCACTTTTGATGATTTGAATCTAAGAATGTTTTCCAATATTCAGGGTGAAATGATGAATGTAAAAGCTAAAGAACTTGTACCCGGCGATATGCAATCTCAAATTTTTAATGCAATTCTTCATACTCCAATACAATTAACTTTAGAGAAAACAGGAAATATTATTGAAGTTAAAGGAGGAAATAGTTTGGTTTCCAAAATGGCAGATGCCTCAGGACTAGAGGACGAATTTTCTTTGAATTTGTTAAAAGAATCCTTAAAAAAGGAATTTGGATCTGAAGCCCTTTCCAATAGCTATGAGCAGATGACCTTTATTTATCCCTCTAATAAAGTAAAAATTGGAGATACCTGGAAAAATGAATACCATGGTAAACTTGTAGCTAAGAATTTTTGGAAATTGGATAGTCTTAATTCAAAAAAGGCTTTTGTAAGCGGGAAGGCAGAAGTGCATATGGACATACAAGAACCGGAAACCACCATGGTTCTTGATGGAACACAGATTACAATACTTACTACGGATGTCGCTTCAGGTTTCATTCAAAAAATGAATGTTGATGGTATTTTTAAAGGTATTTCTACGGTAACTCAAATGGGTAGCACTGAAATACCTACGACTATAAAATCAACAATTACGTATGAATTAATTAACAAATATTATGTTCAATAAAAATTTAAAATTAGTTATTGCAGGTTTAATTATTGGCTATGCGGTATACCAATTTACTGAAAGAAATATTGGAAATGGCATTTTTTTAATTTTGTTTTCGCTCATATTTATATTTCTCTATTTTAGAAATGAACTTATTCTACTTGCTTTTCTTAAAATGCGAAAGCAAGATTTGGCAGGTACTCAGCAGTGGTTGGATCGAATTAAGAACCCTGAAGGAGCACTTACAAAAAAGCAACA
>CAYTDS010000335.1:0-2600 GCA_964436555.1 uncultured Flavobacteriaceae bacterium
ATTACTTAAAATGAGATATTTAATATACTTTATAGTAACATTAACTTTAAATCAAGACTAACTTTTATGAAAAAGCAAGGCTTCATTTATTTTCTTTGAGTAATTTAAATATTAAATTTTATTAAAAAATGTATCTAAATAAAAGTTAAAATTATAATAATCAGTTAGTTATTATAATCTACTCTAACCAAAACTTAAAGTCATTTACGCGTTCTCGGCTCACAATAATTTCTTGATCCTGAAATCGTTTTAACTTTATCTGAAGTCTGGAATTGGTGTAAGAGATAATATCGTTAATATGCCCAATATTAATGTAAAATTTACGACTTACCCTAAAGAAAGTTTTAGGTTCTAATTCTGTTTCCAGGTTTTCCAAAGTAGTATCCATTAAATAATTTCGTCCATCGGCAGTAGCGGCGTAGGTTCCTTTATTTTCGCTGTAAAAACATTCGATATCTTCTGCATTTATTATTTTAAGGTGCTGGCCTACTCTAACGGTAAATCGCTTTTTGTATTCGCGTTCCAGAGGGTTCACCAAAAGCCTTCTAATATCGTCAAAATTGATTTGCACATTCTTGGCTAAAGGATTAAAACCCTTGTACTTTTCTACAGCGACATGCAATTCTTCTTCATCAATAGGTTTTAATAAATAATCAATGCTATTCAATTTAAAAGCCTGTAATGCATACTCATCAAAAGCAGTCGTAAAGATAATGGCACTTTTTATTTCAATCTTTTCGAAAATTTCAAAAGAGAGTCCGTCTGAGAGTTGAATATCTAAAAAGATAAGATCAGGATGGGCATTGTTTTGGAACCAGGCAACTGCCTCGGACACCGAATGCAGCATAGTGCCCACTTTTAAGTCCAGCTTTTCCAGCATCCGATTTAACCTTCTCGCTGCCGGAGCTTCGTCTTCAATTATGATAACATTCATTTTAGTTGGCTCTATAGTTTTAACTTACTTTCCGCTTATCGCTATTCCCATCGTTGATTTTGACGTTGGTGTTCTTTATCCATAAACTCCTTCAACTTCTTTTCCTCCCAGGCTCTTCCGAATAAAGAATGAAACCCAAATACACTTATGGCATGTGCTAAAAGCCCTATACCCCAAAAAATAGCAGTATAGAAATTTTCAATCTTAAAATAGCTCTCCCCAACCTGCAGATTACTGCTATTTATAACAATAAGAAAAATGTTTACCGCTATATAGACCCATAAGTGACTATAAAAGCCTTTAAGTCTCTTGACTCGCCTCTTGGCAAAATAATACCGATCTTCATTAAACTGTTCTCTATCCATCTGCATTAATTGAATTTGTTCTTTAATTCATTTTCCTCATCCATATATTTTTTAATCTGGCGTTCTTCCCATTGTTTTCCAAAAGCCAAATTCTTTCCAAAAACCCCTAATGCATGAAAAGCTAAACCAATTCCCCAAAAAAATGGAGTCGCAAAAAGCCCAAAGTCCCAAAGGCTTTCACCCTCTTTAATTTTTGCAGCACCAATAACAACGATTAGAAATAGATTTACGATGATGTAACTGGCCAAATGCCAATAAAACCCTTTAATATCTTCTAATCGCTTTCTTGCCCTAAGATAGGCTTCCTCTTCACTATAATTTTCCATTTTTATATGCTTTAGATTCTTTGTCCATAATTTCTCTAATCTTTTTTTCTTCCCAGCTTTTTCCAAAAATTTTAGACTGACCAAATACGGTGAACGCATGAATAGAAATTCCTATTCCCCATGCAAAAAGGGGAATCCAAAACCATTGAAAACTCCAATCCGTGATGTAATTAACCACGACCATAGTCGGAACTATTGAAACATACGCTGCCAGGTGACCGTAGAACCCTTTTAAGTTCTCTACGCGCTTCTTTGCCTTTATATATGCGTTTTCCTCGCTGAATTCTTTCATTTTATTTATGTTTAGAATTATCCTCTTTCATAAATTGTTGCATCTTTCTTTGCTCCCAGTTTCTTCCCAGTATGCCATTAATCCAGAATACTGAAAAGGCATGGGCAAATAGTCCTAGTCCCCAACCTATAGTTGAAAACCAAAACCACTTAAATTCCCAACTGGTTTTATAATTAATAAAAATGATGACAGGAATTACAATGACATATACAACAAGGTGCCAATAAAATCCTTTAATTTCTGCTACTCGTTTTTTAGCTCTTTGGTAAGCTTCAATTTGATACCTATTTTCCATACTCCACTACATTATTATTAATGCCATTTTGTTTTGTTTTTCTCTTCTTCCATAAACTGACGTAGTTTCCTTTCTTCCCAAGAAAATCCCGGACCGTAAACCTTAAAGGCATGAAACGCCAGTCCGATAGCCCACCCTATAGCAGGAAACCAAAACCATTGAAACGTCCAAAAGGTGCGGTAATTAATAAATATTAAAAATGGAATAATGACTACGTAAGAGGCCAAACTGGAGTAAAATTCCTTAAGCTCCTCTACTTTTTTTCGTGCTCTGATATAACTGTTTTCGGATGTCTGTGTTGTCATGATAGGTAATGTTTTTGTTAATAAGGGTAATTGTACCCTAAAATGTGATGTTGTTTTTTCTATAACTACTTGTCGAGTTGATA
>CAYTDS010000336.1:0-2591 GCA_964436555.1 uncultured Flavobacteriaceae bacterium
GGAACTTTATTTCTATGCTTCCAACGTTTATGAGTCCACAAATAATATTCAGGTCGTTCCCTAATCTGATTCTCGGTTTCCCTTAAAAACCGATCAGTAATTAAGTTAGGGGCTGTTGTTTTCCCTGAAAGGGTAATTGGAATAAATTCTGCTGAATAGTATCCGCGCTTTACTTTAGAAACTTTTAAAAAAACCACAGCCAAATCCAATTTTCTTGCCAAGGTTTCTGCGCCATTATAAATAGGAACCTTGATACCCATGAATTCACTCCAATACTGAGCTCTATGGACTTGAGGGGATTGGTCACTTACCATGCCATAAGTAGCCTTTATACCCATTTGTTCATTGCGCACAACCACTTTTACTGTTTCGCTCTGTGTTATTGGGGTTGTATTCCATTTGGCCCGCATTTTCTTGATTAATTGATCAAAATACTTGTTTCCAATTTTTTGGTAAACTGCATACCCTTTGGAGTTCACATAGTTATTAATACTTACATTCCATTCCCAATTGGCGTAATGAGAACAGACAATAAGAATACTTTTAGATTTTTCTATTTCCTGCAAAACCTCGATATTGAGAACCTTATATCTTTCTTTAATATCTTCTTTGGAAAGGTCGAAGGTTTTTACCATTTCCAAAAACATATCACACATGTGTCTGTAAAATTTCACCATAATAGCATTACGTTCAGTGAGGCTCTTATTTGGAAACACTAAGCTTAAATTAGCCGAAACTATACTTTTACGGTATCCAACAATATGATAAACCATAAAGAAAACCAAATCTGAAAAAAAATAAAAAAGTCTGTACGGAAGAATCGAAATCAGCCACAAAAAAGGATACGCCAGAATAAATACGAATAACTGCATGCCATAAAAATATGGCAAATATAGCTATATTTGAATTTACAAATAAGCACCTATTTCATGTACAATCTTCATCTTGTGACTATAGCCATTGTTGCTGCCAATCTACTAGTTTCCATAAAAGGATTTAATGACCCAATTTTTTTCGAACGTTATAAATTTGGTATCGGACCTATTCAGGCCGGGCAGAAGGAGCGTATGCTTACCTCCGGCTTTTTACATGTAGATTTTACCCATCTTTTTTTTAACATGTTTACACTCTATTTTTTCGCTAACGTGGTAATTAACCATTTCAGTTCAGGTAAGTTTATACTAATTTATTTTGTTAGTTTGTTGGCCGGAAGTCTTTTAGCGCTGTTTTTTCATAAAAATGAACCCTATTACAGCGCTGTTGGTGCAAGTGGGGCAGTGACCGGTATTTTGTATGCCGCCATTTTATTACAACCCAACATGCAATTAGGCATTATGTTTATACCTATTCCGCTACCTGCCTATGTTTTAGGCATAGGCTATTTACTGTATTCCATTTATGGAATGAAAAGTCGAATTGGGAATATTGGCCATACCGCGCATTTTGGGGGAGCTATAGGTGGTTATGCTATGACCTTACTTCTTAAACCTAGCTTAATTGTCACTGATACCCTTATGGTACTGCTTCTTGCCATTCCCATTGTAATCCTTTTTGTCTTGGAAAAAATGGGCAAATTATAAATCAATTTGCAAATTCTTTGGCTTCAAAATCCCACTCTTATATCAAAAAAATGGGTTGAAATATATTTTTTTTAGGATTAAGTCGTTTTAGTAGCAACCAAATCTATTAAAGCATCTACTTATCATGAAAAAAATTCCCCAACTTTTACTAGTTGCTATAGGACTTGTTATATCCTGTAATGACGAAACAATTGTTTTTGAAAATCCCCAAGGAGATATTCGCTTAGAAACAAATCAGCAAATTTTAAACAATAGTATTACGTACGATAACTCGGGCGTACTGGGCGTTAGCGAACAGGAAAAAGCCTCAGGAAAATGGAGCAAAAGTGGTTCAAATGACGTAGCCGGAAACTATCCTCTTACGCTGGTAGCTCAAGTAAATCCGCCCTCATTTGCAGGTGGAGAAAATTTAACCGCCTCACACGTTCATTTGGAAGGTGACTATGCCTACGTATCCTACAATACGGTAGAAGATGGTTATGCGGGAGGTGTTGACATTATTAATGTTAGCGATCCTCATAATCCTATTATAAGCGCAAGACTTTATTATTTAAATGCAGATGTAAACGCTCTTAAATATGACTCTGGCTATGTTTATGCAGTTGGGGGCGTTGATGCAGAGCTTTCTGTTCGGGCCACGTCTAACGCTTTTATTGCAAAAATTCCGGTTTCTTCAGGAAGGTTTAATATTGATGCTATTACGTATGCCTTTCAGCAAGGCTTTGTAAGTACTGATGTTGAGACCACTGCAACTACTGTTTTGGTCACTAGTGGCCAGGATGGTTCTTTGACTATTTACAATAAAAATAAGTTGGAAATTATACAAGAAATTCCATTTTCAGATTTACGCTCCATCGCCTTAAAGGATAATAAGATAGCCCTGTTAGATGGCAGCAAAGGAATTATTAAACTTGATGAAAATTATAGTACTAGCGGTAGTATTTCAATTGACTCAGATTTTGGAATTGCGAAAAGAACCATTGACTTTCTTGGGGATAATATTATCGTTTC
>CAYTDS010000337.1:0-2591 GCA_964436555.1 uncultured Flavobacteriaceae bacterium
GATTCCATAGTGACACATTATTTAGGATAGGAATAACCCTTTTCGTTTAGCACCCTACCGGGTTTCTGAAATGAACTATTAAATCCGGACATTAATATACTTCAATTTTGCTTCATTTTCACAAGACCTGGGTATCAAGTTGATGCAAGCCTTTCCATTGAATACAATGTTATCTAATCTAAAAAAGATTTCACTGTTGGTTTTAAGCGATACAGGGTAAAAATTATTTCCTACTTTAGATTTCATTTGAATACTGAAAAAAAATGCAAAAATAAAGGTATCAAGTGTCGATGAAATATAAAGCGGCACAGTCAAAACAAAAATATGATTAGTATTAATACGCTAACATTGCACACTCATCATGGAGGCCCTAATAGGGTTTTGAAGTATATTTTGTATTGGTGTAAAAATGGTAAGGCCGACATGTTAATCGATGATCAACTATTTTGCTTAAGTGTAAATCAGGCTGTGACCATTACATCCGGGCAATACCATCTAATTAAAAAAATTCACGGGGAATTAATAGCATTGGAATTTACGTTAGACTTTTTTTGTAAAAATGATACGGACATAGAACTGATTTTCCACAATGGGCTGTTTTGTCATTTTGGAAGGAATGAAATCATAACCATTCAAAACATCGATTTTTTTAAGGAAATTCTTCTAAGTATTGACAAAGAACTCCACGAAAAACCATATCAATACTTGGTTTCCATACACTCTTTCATAGAACTTTTACTCGTAGAACTCAACCGAAGCAAAATTGCCAATGGCTATGAAATCTGGAAACCAGATGCTTTGTTTTTGAAATTTCTGGAAGAAATAAGGAGTAATTTTTCTCATAACTATCCCGTTTCCCGGTACGCAGCAATTTTAGCTACAACAGAAGCAAAGCTGAATGAGATTTCTAAAATGCACACCAATAAAACCGCTCAGAATGTCATTTTTTCTTTAAAAATTTCAGAGGCCAAAAGACTATTACTCTACGAGCGTTTTACCACAAAAGAAATTGCATATCAACTTGGCTTCAAGGATCCGTTTTACTTTTCCAACTTTTTCAAAAAACATACTTCTCAGTCGCCTAAGGATTATAAAAATAAAACCGGCATTTAAATTTTATATCCTTTTTCAGGAATTGTCTATTCCTTATATCTGCCTTATCTCGGAATATTGTACTTATAAAAAATCCTTAAAAACTAGTACGATGAATAACACTATTTACGATTACATTAAAAAGACAGAAAAGACTAAGTGGCAACCATTAATTGAAAACGGTAAAGATTACGAAGGAATTTTTGTTAAATCGTTGCGATTTGACAAGGAAAAGAATCGTTCTACCACAATTCTTTTGAAGTTTGAAGCAGGAGCAAGTTATCCGTATCATAATCATCCGGCCGGAGAAGAATTGTTTATTTTAGAAGGTGCCGCTATTATTGAAGGAGCAACGTTAAACGCAGGAGACTATTTATATACTCCCATAAACTTTAAACACGCTGTTAGAACAGAAACGGGTTGCACTATTTTATTTGTCATTCCCGAGGAGGTAGAAATTTTATAGCTGCCATGAGATTAGAAATTAGTTAAGCGAGAACCAATGTTTACTGCCGGCTTCAGGTAACCGCTTAAAAACAATACGTGTTATTGGCTAAACGACATTTTTAATTTTGGCATTAATTAAATAGCTTAGCAGTAAAATCTGCGGTATGAAAACAACCCCCGAGCACGATGCCCGTATGGCCAAAATGACCTTTTCCTCGGTTTTTCCCCATTATGTGACTAAGGTGGAAAGCAAGGGCAGGACCAAAGAAGAACTGTATGAAGTTATTGCATGGCTCACCGGTTTTGATAAAAACAAAGTGCAGGAACTTATTGATGATAAAGTCACCTTTGAAACCTTCTTTCAGAAAGCCAAACTACACCCCAATGCGCCCCTCATAACCGGAGTCATTTGCGGTTATCGGATAGAGGAAATATAAAACCCCTTAACCCGGCAAGTACGGTATTTGGACAAGTTGGTAGATGAATTGGCCAAAGGGAGAAAGATGGAGAAGATATTACGAAGTACGAATTAAGAATTACGAAATACGAAATTAGAAATACGAAGTACGAAGAATAAGCTCCCCTCTAGAGAGGGGATGGGGGTGTGTTTTTTAGAACGAAGTACGAAATACGAACAACGATTAACGAACAACCAATAACGATATATGCTTTATTTCACCCAACTCATATACATTCAAGAAGGACAGGAAGTAATTTTTGACCAGTTTGAAGCTATTGCTATTCCGATTATTTCCAAGTATAACGGGCAGCTTTTGTTGCGTGTTAGGCCGCCGGAAAACAGTTTTATAGAACATCATATGGAAAAACCGTATGAGATTCATTTTGGCACCTTTATAAGCGAGCAAGACTTTCAGGATTTTATGAAGGATGAAGAACGAAAAAAGTTTCTTCACTTAAAAGAACAAGCTATAAAAGCTACTGTACTGGTCACAGGGTCAAAGTTGTAACTTAAGCCAATTGGGCTATTGGTAAATAAACAGCTGACTCCACTTTACGCAACCTTTTTTTCTTAATCCCATCTGAGAAAAAAA
>CAYTDS010000338.1:0-2583 GCA_964436555.1 uncultured Flavobacteriaceae bacterium
CATCATTGTGCATAGCACTTCTAAAAGCATTCACTTCTTTTTACAAAAAAAGTATTTCCCATATTGTTTTTGGGTTTAAAAGTTTATATTTGCACCGCAAAAAAACGTTGGTTGAGTAACCTGTTATAGTTACACAATCTTAAGCTGTAAATCGCTAAAAAATAAACATTTAACAATGTCAAAAGTTACAGGTAAAGTTTCTCAGATTATCGGGCCGGTAGTTGATGTGGAATTCGAATCAGGCACGGACCTTCCAAGAATATATGATTCCTTGGAAATCAACAATCAAGATGGTTCTATCTTGGTATTAGAAGTTCAGTCACATGTTGGAGAAAACACGGTACGTACCATTTCAATGGACTCTACCGATGGTTTAAGCAGAGGCGTTGCAGTAAATGCTACGGGAAATGCCATTCAGATGCCAATAGGAGATGATGTATATGGGCGTTTGTTTAATGTAATCGGCGATGCTATCGACGGTCTTGGAAATCTGCCAAAAGCAGGCAAAAACGGACTTCCTATTCACCGTGAAGCTCCAAAATTTGAGGATTTATCTACCTCTACAGAAGTTTTATTCACCGGTATCAAAGTAATTGATTTAATTGAGCCATATGCAAAGGGAGGTAAAATTGGTTTATTTGGAGGCGCCGGTGTTGGTAAAACGGTATTGATTCAGGAATTAATTAATAATATTGCCAAAGGTCACGGTGGACTTTCCGTATTCGCTGGTGTTGGAGAACGCACCAGAGAGGGGAATGATTTACTACGTGAGATGTTGGAATCCGGCATTATAAAATATGGAGATGATTTTTTACACTCCATGGAAGAAGGTGGTTGGGATTTATCCAAAGTGGATAAAAAAGTGATGAAAGAGTCCAAAGCAACTTTTGTTTTCGGACAGATGAACGAACCTCCGGGAGCACGTGCTCGTGTGGCGCTTTCAGGGTTGACCATAGCCGAATATTTCCGTGATGGCGCCGGTGAAGGTCAAGGAAAAGATGTTTTATTCTTCGTAGATAACATATTCCGTTTTACGCAAGCAGGATCTGAAGTATCGGCCCTTTTAGGTCGTATGCCTTCAGCGGTGGGATACCAACCTACATTGGCCACGGAAATGGGTGCCATGCAAGAACGTATTACTTCAACAAAAAGGGGTTCCATTACCTCAGTTCAAGCGGTGTACGTACCTGCGGATGACTTAACAGATCCGGCTCCCGCAACTACATTTGCTCACTTGGATGCAACCACCGTATTATCTCGTAAAATAGCCGAGTTGGGTATTTATCCGGCAGTAGATCCTTTGGATTCTACTTCAAGAATCTTAACTGCGGAAATTTTAGGAAAAGAGCATTATGCTTGTGCTCAGCGAGTTAAGCAATTATTGCAACGTTACAAAGAATTACAGGATATCATTGCAATTTTAGGAATGGAAGAGCTTTCTGAAGAAGATAAACTGGCTGTTGGAAGAGCAAGACGTGTGCAACGTTTCTTGTCTCAGCCTTTCCATGTTGCAGAACAGTTTACCGGTATCCCCGGAGTTTTGGTAGACATTAAGGAAACCATTAAAGGATTTAATATGATTATGGATGGCGAATTGGATCGTTACCCGGAATCTGCCTTTAACCTTAAAGGAACCATTGAAGAGGCTATTGAAGCAGGAGAAAAAATGCTAGCGGAAGCTTAAAATAGTTGATGGTTGATAGTGGTTGGTTGTCAGTTAGGCACCATCAACAGTCAACCGTCAACCAACAACTAAAGAAAGATGTATTTAGAAATTGTATCACCCGAAGCTACCTTATTTGCAGGACAAGTTACCTCTGTAACTGTTCCAGGGGTTGATGGGGAATTTCAGTTATTGAATAATCATGCGCCTATTGTCTCATTGCTACAGGAGGGTAAGATTAAGATTGAAGGCACTATAACCCTTTTAGAGGCTAATGAGCATAGATTTTCTAAGGATAGTAATGGAAAAACCATTTTGCCTATAGGCAGTGGAACTATTGAAATGAAGGAAAATAAGGTTATTATATTGGCAGATTAAACCATCTTATTTTCTTCTTTATAAAAATGCCATCTTCAATAAAAGATGGCATTTTTATTGGGTGTTCAACCCAATTAACACCCAATCTTGTCCTCCGGAGGTATATCTTTTTAATTCTTTAAAGCCAATAGCGTAGTGCGCATTGAGCGAACGCGTATTTAATAAATCAACTTCTGTAATGATTGTATCGTAATCGGTCTTTAACACCTCGGCCATAGTTTCATATAGTTTTCTGAACACTCCCATTTTTCGGTAAGCCTTGTCCACACATATTTGTCCCATAGCCAAATACCGTTCAGTTGAAGGAAGAATGTTTTCTATTTCAATGAACATTGGTTTTAAAACTTCAATTTCTGCCCCAAAACTAGGATGCATGCACAGTGCGTAACCTACCACAGATTGCTTATCTTTTGCAATGATATGAGGGCAAACCGAATTCATTTGTTGTAAAATATCATAGGTATGACAAACAGTGACAAAACCCTCCTTTGCCCTTTCTTCATAGGACAACGCTGTGGGTAGATTTCTTTGTTGGAGTTGCA
>CAYTDS010000339.1:0-2574 GCA_964436555.1 uncultured Flavobacteriaceae bacterium
TGGTACGCAATGAACAAATGGCTCGAAGGATTTGCCTATAAAACAACAATGAACTGGTGGATATTCGCTGTGGCAGGAATCACTGCTCTGTCAATAGCGTTGCTAACAGTGAGTTGGCAGAGTTTTAGGGCAGCTACGGCTAACCCTGTGGATGCCCTAAGGGATGAATAATAAGAATTTGTAATGAAGAACCGATGAAACAGTGGATATGCTTTTAAAATTTGCACTAAGGAACATAAAAAAAAGGCCATTTTTAAACTTGATTAAAGTTACAGGTCTCTACCTCGGCCTCGTTGGTGTAGTATTCATGTCCTTATTTCTGAAAAATGAGATGAATTATGACCGTTTCCATAAAAAGGCCGAAAGGATATTTAGATTAACCACAACAGATCCGGCGGTGTTTGAGGATGCTCATTTTGCCCGAATTTTTAATTCAGAGCAGATGCCAGATTGGGCAGCTCAGATTCCTGAAATTGAGACTTTTGTTCGACTTTCTCCCTATAGGGGTGGCTTGGTTATGCATGAAGACCAATACTATGAAATACAACAGGCATTCACAAGTGACAGTACTTTTTTTGAGGTTTTTGATGCCGAATTAGTGAAGGGCAACCAATCGTCGGTCTTTTCGGATCCAGGTGTTGTGGTCATTTCCGAGTCTTTTGCCCAAAAAATATTTGGAGATGCCAATCCGATTGGAGCGGTTATTTCAATACCAGAAGGTCATTTTAATCCCGAAAAAACTGAGTTTACAATCAAAGGGGTTATGCGCGATTTCCCGAATAACAGCCATTTTCATCCGGATTTATTACTTTACCCCGGACAAGATAAGATTGCGGGTTGGGCCTATACGTATCTTTTATTACGTGAAAATACCAGTGTACAAAGTGTCGCTACTACCCTGTCGCAAATAATGACTGCTCGTAAGATTGATGCTGGTGGCACGAATAATACATTGGCCCACCTTCAAAACCTAAAAGCTATACATTTAAACTCCAATTTGTTTCGTGAGATAGAGGCCAATGGAAATATGACAACTCTTTATGCATTTTCATTAGCGGCATTAATACTATTGTTTATTGCATTAAGTAATTATGCCAGCTTAAATCTAGGCATGGCCGGATTCTTTGCGAAATTCATCGCCCTGAATCGGATATTGGGGTCATCAAAGCGTGTAAATTTCAGCTTTTTCTTTACAGAGAGTGCTGTTATAGTGCTTCTAGCAACAATTATTGCGGCATTGACCATAGGTAAAATCAATAACGTGATTTTAGATCTGTATCAAATAAACCTTCTCAAAGGAAACGGTATTTTTGTCCTTGGTATCTTTTTGCTGTTCGCCCTTTTAAGTATCTTAACTGGTCTTCAACCGCTTCTAAGGCAGCCAATAAATCGGTTTACCTTAGGCCAATCGCTAAAGATAAAGGGCAATATTAAATCACATAAAAAAATAGTAATTGCACAATACGCTTTTGCGATGATGCTGCTAGTGGCAGTAATCGTTATTTCAAAACAAAATAAATTTGCCCTGAAACATGCAATGGGTGCTGAGGGAGGTAACATTATTTCGATCGGACCGGTGCATTCAGATATACAAAAGGATTTTAGCGTGTTCAAGTCAGAACTCTTAAAGCAAGGTTCTATAACAGCCGTTTCGGCCATGATGGATGCGCCCGGGGGAGAGACTCATGATATGTTTTTGTATGAAATGGAAGGCCAACTTAATGATGAAGATAATCTAAAACCCATCGGAGTTTTTGCATGTGATTATTCTTTTGCCAATGTATTTGACCTCACTTTCCTCAGTGGCACGAATTTTTCTGGGAAAAACAGTGATGATGGCATTGGTGAATACATCATAAATGAATCCGCCATACCTTATTTGGGGTATCAAGATTCTAATGATTTGATTGGAAAAAGATTTAAACTTCTTTCTCCGGTTGAAGGAGTTGATTTACCGGATGGTAAAATAGTTGGCATAGTAAAGGATTTTCATTTATCCGGTGTACAAATTAAAGTAGAACCCTTGGTCCTATTCAAAAGAGAAAACAGTTGGCTATCCAATATTGTAGTTTCCTACACCCCTCAGATGGAAAAAGATGCCATTGCCGATATTCAAAATGTTTGGACAGGCATGTTTCCTAAATATCCGCTTTCTTTTGATTATGTTGACGCCATGTACGAAAAAGTATATAAAACTGAATTAATACAAGCCCATTTGTTGACCTTGTTCACTATAATTTCTTTGTTCATTTGTTCCATAGGTCTGTTGGGAATCTCACTACTGGTTTCGCAAAGTAAGGTTAAGGAAATAGGCATCCGCAAAGTGAATGGGGCTACATTATCGGAAATACTTATAATGCTCAATACCGATTTTATAAAATGGGTAACTATTGCCTTTGTGGTAGCTACTCCATTTACCTATTATGCTATGTATAGGTGGCTCCAAGGTTTTGCTTACAAAATTGACATAAATTGGTGGATGTTTCTTCTGGCCGGTGGGGTAACAATGTTCATTTCCTTGGTTACCGTTAGTTGGCAGAGTTTTAAAGCTGCAACCCGAAACCCGGTGGATGC
>CAYTDS010000340.1:0-2569 GCA_964436555.1 uncultured Flavobacteriaceae bacterium
GCGAAAACACTTCCAAAGGATAAATTATTAAAATCTACCTGCTCTAATTTTGAGGTTTTTGCCTTTTCAATACTAATGTTGGCTACAGTTGTATTCATTTCCAATTCTATTTAGAAGCGTAAAATTAAGGAATATTCAGTAGGCATCTTCTTTTTTTGTTTATAATTGACCAATTTTGTAGTCGTAAACTAAAAATTACAGGTATGAAAAAGTTTAACTTAGTTCTAGTCTTTATGTTTTTTATACTATCGTGTAAAACGGAAAAAAAAGAATATAAATCTTTTGGGATGGCTATTGGAGCAGATGGTGCAATTTCTCACACGCAGATGTGGAAGAATTATAAAAATTTACAGCCTGGGGATACACTTAAAACGAAATTTACCGCCACTGTCATTGATGTTTGTAAGGTAAAAGGATGTTGGATGAAGGTGAAATTACAAGACGGAAACGAGGCAATGATTACATTTAAGGATTATGGTTTCTTTATGCCAAAGGATGTTACAGGAAAAGAAGTCATTGTAGGCGGTTTAGGTTTTGTTGAAGAAATGACGGTTGACGACCAAAGACACTATGCTGCGGATGGTGGAAAATCTCAGGAGGAAATAGCGCAGATCGTTAGTCCAAAAAAAACATATGGTTTTGAGGCTGATGGTGTTTTACTTTTAAAATAGAGGTGAAGCGCAAGATAATTACAACCTCAGATGGTTCTAAAACCATACAAATAACTGACTGGAACGAACAATATCATTCCAAACATGGTGCAATTCAGGAGGCTTACCACGTTTTTATTACTTCAGGGCTTAGTCTTTTTTCAAACCGGTCCCTCAGTATTTTGGAAATTGGATTCGGTACCGGATTAAATGCCTTAATAACCCTATTAGAGAGTGCAAAACGAAATCTGGTAATTTCTTACACCGGTGTGGAAGCCTATCCTGTTACGCAACAAGAATTATCCCAGCTCAACTATATAAAACAATTGGATGCAAAAGAAGTAGATAAACATTATTTGAAAATGCACCAATCTCCTTGGGAGGTGTGGATTGATTTGGAGGATAACTTTAGACTTCAGAAACAACAAAAGGATTTTTTGAATATTGAGGATAAAGGAGTCTTTGATTTGATATATTTTGATGCTTTTGGAGCCCGAGTGCAACCGGAATTATGGACCGAAGTAGTATTCGCTAAAATGTTTGCAGCACTAAACGAAAATGGAATTTTAGTGACCTACTCCGCGAAGGGCAGCGTCAGGAGAGCTATGCTGGCAGTTGGTTTTATCGTAGAACGTTTACCCGGCCCACCCGGAAAAAGGGAAATGCTTCGTGCGACAAAGCTTGCAACTGCTAGGTGAATCGTCATTAAATCAACCGCGTAAGAATATTAAGTTAAAGTTAACGAACAGTGTTAAATCGAAACTAAACCTCTTTACTCCGTATTTAAAAAGGTATACCTTTATAAAAAATAGACATGAAGGTATTAATTACGGGTGCAACGGGTTTGGTGGGAAAGGCTTTGGTAAACTTATGTCTTAAAGAAAATATTCCTGTTAATTACTTAACTACCAGTAAAGCCAAAATTAAATCTACACCTTCATACAAAGGCTTCTATTGGAATCCTCGTATTAATGAAATTGACATAAATTGTTTTGAAGGTGTTACCGCGATTGTTAATTTGGCAGGATCAAGTATATCCAAAAGATGGACAAAATCTTATAAAAAGGAAATTCTTAATAGCAGAATATCCAGTTTAAGAACCCTTTATAATGGTTTAGAGCGTATTGACCGCAGTAAACTAACCTCTTTTGTGTCTGCGTCAGCTATCGGTATCTATCCTAATTCTTTGGACCATTATTACACCGAAGAGGAGCATAAGACCGATTCCAGTTTTTTGGGTGAGGTAGTAAAATTTTGGGAGGAAGAGGCAAATCGTTTTACTAAACTGGGCATTCCTGTTGCTAAAGTAAGAATAGGATTGGTATTATCATTGCAAGGTGGTGCTTTACCCGAAATTGATAAAACAGTAAGAAATTATGTAGGAGCAGCTTTTGGCACGGGTGAGCAGTGGCAATCTTGGATTCATATAAAGGATTTAGCTGAAATATTTTTGTTTATAATCAAAAATAAACTGGAGGGCAATTTCAATGGTGTTTCTCCAAATCCTGTTACCAACAGTAAGCTGACTAAACAAGTCGCAAAAATGAGAGACAAACCTTTAATCCTTCCAAATATTCCTGAGTTTGTTATGGAAACCATACTGGGTGAAATGGCTTATATTTTGTTTGCAAGCCAGCGGGTAAGCTCCAAAAAAATGGAGGAGGAAGGCTTTAACTTTCAGTATCCTAATGTTTGTGTCGCTTTAGAAGAGATTTACAAGCAACAAAATGCACAGCAAACACCTGAGAACATTAATTCCATTACCGGCCATTAGTATAGTTGAATTACTAATTAATGTGACTTAAGATTTTCTAATTATCCGCATCTTGCGGATTTTTTTTTGCAAAGTTTGATGACATTTTGACATTTCTAAAGAATTGGCAGTACTTTTGCCAATTGAAAATCGAGTACAAAAGTAG
>CAYTDS010000341.1:0-2567 GCA_964436555.1 uncultured Flavobacteriaceae bacterium
CTATCAATCTAAAGGATTGCTTTATGGCTAAAACTGAATCTTTAAATATTGCCCTGACAGATGAAATGAAGAAATTTGTTACCAGTCAATCAGGAAATGGGACACTCTATTCCACCCCTAGTGAATATGTCCGTGATTTAATCCGTAACGATCGCAATCGGCTGGAAGCCGCTTCGCTTCGCGCTGCAATTATAGAGGGCTATCAAGATGTAAAGCATGGTAGAACCCATACGTTTTCGGGGGACCTAATGGCCGATCTTAAGACCCACCGGAAAAGTCGGTCGTAAATGAAACAATTACTTCTCACCGCAAGAGCCATGGATGACCTTCAGGAAATTTATGAGTACTCCATTGCCCAATGGGGAGAACAAACGGCTTTAAAATATATGCTAAGCATAGAAGATTATTTTAAGCTTTTGCAAGAGAATGAAGGCCTCCTAAAACCCAATAAAAATATTTCATCCAGATTTGTAGTCTATCCGGCGCAGAGGCACTACCTCATCTGTGACATCATTAAGGATTCTATTTGCGTTCTAACCATTCAACACACCTCAATGAACTTATTAGAGCGTTTAAAAAGGTTAGAACCAACATTAGACGATGAGGCTAAAATCTTATACCTCAAATCAGTAAAATAGTTTGTGCTCTTCTTACTTCCGCTCTGCGAAGTTTGCGCCGTCACAAAGCAGATTTATTGTCAAGATTAAGATGTAAAAGGCACCGAAAACATTTCCGCGCCATTGCGGGAGTTTATACTCCAACTATTTTCCCTTCGGACTAACCATTTTTCGTATCACAAACTACTTTCCGTTTCGCTTTTTTTATCGACACCTGAACTTGAAACGGACGAAGCATTGCCGGACTCTTGGATCTTTATCATCCCACCAGACACCACAAACTTCATCGCTTCGGAAGCCTCGATATTTATTCGCGTTATATCCTTAACCGGAACGATATATACATTGCCCGAAAAGTTGTACGAATGCGGGGCGTACACCGCCACTTTTTGTGTACCAATTCCCAGCTTACTTAAATCATCTTCTGTTATAAATCCTATCCGCTCCACATCAGATTCTTTACTGATGCGAAAGAGAACCGGAGTATTCAAATTTTTTTCTTTGCCCATAACAGCGCTAAAAATATCCTTAAATGCAGGGTAGATATAGCGGGTAAGCGGAAACTTATAAAAGAATCTATCAATCAACAACCAAAAAGATCTAAAGATTACTGTGGAGCCTAAATAGCCTAGCAGAATAATACCAAACAATAGAATAACAACACCAAGACCAGGAATTTTCCCAATGGTTTTGAAGTTTGGATTTAATCTGCTATCTATAAAATCAAAAGCCCAATAGATTGTAAATGCAGTTAGCACAATGGGTAGAAACAGGAATAGTCCCTGAAAAAAATAGGTAATCAGTCTGCTGTAGACTTTACCGGAAGAAATATTCAGTAAGCTCCCGCGCTTCATTTTCGTTACTATTTTAGGATCTAAGAAACATTCGTTCTCATCAAATCTACGTATAAAACCAGAATGATGAAGGTGTCAATACGCAATCGTCAAATTTCATCACCCTACTTTGTTAGCTTGATTCTGCTTTAAGCCACAAAACCAAGAAGGGAAAATACGAATTATTCCTTTCACCACCTAGTTTTGGTTTATACCATTCCACCACCTAGTTTTGGTTTATACCATTCCACCACCTGTAAATACTTCTAAAAAGTTCAACCCTGATAGCGCAGATTTTTAACCGTCCCTCTAAGAATAAGAATGGTGTAAGCATCTTGCTATTCTCTTAAGGCGGCCTGTTATATCCCGCTATGACGGGTAGTAGGAAGATATTAGCTTTAAAGTATAAAGATTGAATGTTCGTAGTGGTAAGGGCACTCATCGCAGACGAGCATTTATACAATCACATCTACAATCTAATATAAAGAACCTTGCGGCGAAACATTCTTCCCCGAAAAAAAATGAATTTAAAAATTGTTATATTTATAGATGTCTTAAAAAGTGAAGTATGCAGGAAGATTTAATTGGAAGCCTAAAAACTATAATATATGGAATATAAAAAAGTAAAATACTTATCCGTTTTAATTTTTGTCTTGCAAATTACAGGTTTTGGAATTTGGTTCTTTGTTGAACGACCTGGGAAGGACTATTTGTTTGATACACTGGCAATAAGTCTTTTTTTGCTTGGATTCAATCTTGTGGTCGCACTAATATTTTATTTATTAAAGAAAAGGGAAACCTTGATGTTGTTTCTTGGAAATTCAGTGCTCAGCCCTTTGATTTTTATTGCATGGTGGATTATATGGTTTTTATATTTCCACCCTTAAGTTAGGTAAGAGAATTATGAACTTTCACTTAACCATGTATGTGTTGCTCTTTTCTACGGGCGCGAACAGCTTACTCATGTCCCTGATAACAGAATATCCTATAAAATTTTAATCTCCACGGAAGAAATTTAAAACTTCCTATCCGGTGAAAAGGGGTTAATATCCATCGATGTCTTTTTATTCACTATGATTTCAGAAACTAGTTGTCCGGTTGCCGGACCCAGACTCCA
>CAYTDS010000342.1:0-2567 GCA_964436555.1 uncultured Flavobacteriaceae bacterium
CCAGAAGAAAGAGCTTACTGGAGCATGTGGTTAAAACCTTTCCCGAAATTACATCCTTATTGTATGTAATCAATCAAAAACAGAATGATACGATTTATGATCAGGAAGTAAACTGCTTTTTTGGACGTGATCATATCTTTGAAGAAATGGAAGGCTTGCGTTTTAAAATCAATGCCAAATCCTTTTACCAAACCAACTCACAACAAGCCTTTGAGTTATACAAAGTTACCCGTGGTTTTGCCGGACTAACCGGAAAAGAATTGGTGTATGATTTGTACACGGGTACAGGAACCATTGCCCAATTCATTGCGAAAAATGCTAAAAAAGTAATCGGCATTGAATCTGTTCCGGAAGCTATTGCAGATGCTAAAGCTAATGCTTTACTGAATAAAATTGACAATGTTTCCTTCTTTGTGGGCGATATGAAAACTATATTTAATGAAACTTTTATTCAACAAAATGGTACACCGGATGTAGTAATTACCGACCCGCCAAGAGATGGGATGCATGCAAATGTGGTTCAGCAAATATTGCAAATTGCACCTGATAAAGTGGTTTATGTAAGTTGTAATAGTGCTACCCAAGCTAGAGATTTAGCGGCGATGAAAGACCTTTATTGGGTTTCAAAAGTGCAACCTGTAGACATGTTTCCACAAACGCACCACGTAGAAAATGTTGTACTTTTGGAAAAGCGAAAATAAAATAATTAAAATCAGTTTATGCAAAACGGGAAGATAATGGTTGTGTTTATTGTAGCAATCTTATCCTTAATGGCATGTGAAAAGGACGATATTTGTGTGGATGGGAATAGTCCTTTATTGGTAATTCGTTTTTATGATGTAGAGGATACTCTGGCAGTTAAAGCTGTTTCCGGGTTAAATGTTCAAGGTTTGTTAGAAAATGAGCCACAAGGAGTAATCCCAAATGCGACATTAGATTCCATTGCCCTACCTTTAAGAATTGGAGAGGTAGGTACCTCATTCTTACTAGGTCAAAATTTGACTCCCAATAATGTGGATACCGTGAATAACGATATTCTTACTTTTAACTATGAAACCAGAGAGGTTTTTATATCCAGAGCATGCGGATTTATAGCTAATTATGATAATCTTAATAACCAGCTTACTCCCGACTTTGACAATTGGATAAAACGAGTTGAAATAATTGAACCCACTGTAGCAAACTCCCTGGTAGCCCATGTTAAAATATTTCATTAGTATCTTCTTCATTTCGTCAATTTTTTGGGGAAATGCTCAAGATGAGTCGGTTGAAGAAACGCCTCAAGACAGTGTAATCTATGAACAACCTTATGGTCTACGATTTGGTATTGATTTAAGCAGACCACTACTAACTTTTCTTAATGAAAATTACACAGGGTTAGAATTTGTTGGAGATTACAGGCTAACCTACAAATTATACCTTGCAGCCGAGCTCGGAAATGAAAAAAAGACCAAACAGGAAGATTTATATAATTTTACTACCTTAGGAAGTTACCTAAAATTAGGTGTGGACTACAATACGTATGAAAATTGGTATGGAATGAATAATTCGGTACACATGGGAGGACGTTTGGCTTTTAGTAGTTTTAGTCAGACCCTAAATAATAATAGTATTTTTGATAATAATAGGTACTGGAGCCCGGATGATTTTGTTGTAGGAACAACAGGTCCTCAAGAATTTACAGGACTCAGTGCCGTTTGGCTGGAGTTTGTTTTTGGAGCAAAAGTAGAATTATTCGCAAATATCTTTTTGGGCGCGAGTGTTCGCATGGGGTACTTACTTAGCAATAATGAAGCTGAACAGTTTCCCAATTTATGGATTCCGGGATTTAACAAAGTTACTGATAATAGTGGTTTTGGAGTTGGTTACAACTACTCTCTTACCTATTTCCTGCCGTTATACACAAAAATAAATAAACCCAAGAAGAAAGAAGTGCCAATCGAGGAGTAAGCTAAATTTCTTTAAGATTTTTATTAAAAAACCACTTCATAAGCAACTTTCCCTCATTTGGTGAAATCCAAAATTTAGGGGCTAGCACATTGGCAATAATCGCCGCCATAACTGCCATAAAAACGCTATTCATTGTAAGAAAATAATCCATTGTTAAACGGGCGATTATAAACAATACGGTAAATCCAATAAAATTATAGAGTAATGCTCGGTATTTTGGTTTCATTTACTTACTTCTTTATTAAATTTTGCCTTTTTACTCCCCTCATACATAGCGTACTTTACCAATCTGGATTCTAAATGACTATTAAAGACTTTAATCTTCCGTGAAGGTCTTAGCCCTACAAACTTTAAGGCCTCTAAATTTGATGTAATAAACCAGGCATCCGTGCCTGGATAATTCTTCTTCAGGGTATCACCTATCAGTTTATAAAATGCTTCCATTTCTACATTTAGTCTTTCTCCATATGGTGGGTTAAAGACCATGTGCAAATGATTCTCAGTAAACTTTTCCGACTCGAAAAAATTTTTCCGCTCTACGGTGATATATTCCTTTAAATTCGCGTTTTCAATGTTATCCTGCGCTTTCCGTACCGCGGATGGCGCTTTATCATATC
>CAYTDS010000343.1:0-2565 GCA_964436555.1 uncultured Flavobacteriaceae bacterium
TGGCAATAATTGGAATAAACTAAGAATATTATTTTAATCAATTAAAGTTGCCTTCTCTTACTCAATTGTGAATTGTAGTATTGGACATTTCCCGTAACTTCTTGTCCCAACCAATCCGGTTTTTCAAATTCTTCGTCCTCGCTCTGTAACTCTAATTCTGCGAGAACCAGTCCCTGATGTTCCCCATGAAACTCATCAACTTCGTATATGTGATTTGCAAATGGAATTCGATAACGTGTTTTATTCAATATGGTATCTTCAGACAACTTCAGAAGTTCCTCTGCATCTTCTACAGGAATTTCCTTTTCCCATTCAAAACGACTTGTACCATTTTCGGATGATTTTCCTTTTACGGTAAGAAATGCTGAACTTCCTTTGATTCTTACACGAACTGTTCGTTCTGGATCCGTATTTAAAAAGCCTTGTTTAATGACCTCCTTTGAAATGGCATCCACACTGTACTCCTTAGATTTTACCAAAAATTTACGCTCTATTTCTATCACAACCTACTTCTATATTAAACTTTAAAATTTCTCTCCACTATTGTCAACCAAATGCTGAATCCGATCTGATTCAATCCTTACTTCCTCACAACGGCCATGAGATAACCAAATCATACATTTTGCAATAGTTTCGGGAGAAATGCTTCTATACTTTTTCAATGAGCCAACTAAAACATGATTAATTCCCTTCATAATTTGCTTAAATATCCATTCGCCAATCCTTTTTTCACTGCGTTGTCCACTAATTAAGGCGGGTTGTAAAATATGGGTTTTTGAAATTTGACAACCCAAAACCTGCTCTTCCATTTCTCCTTTCGTCTTGTTGTAAAAAATGGGACTATCAGGCTTTGCTCCCAAAGCCGACACTACTATAAATGTCCCTATGCCGTTATCCTTACAAAGCGTTGCTGCAGCTACGGGAATTCCATAATCAATCTTCCTGTACAATTCCTTGTTCGGGGTTTTACTTTTGGTGGTTCCTATACAGCAAAAAACTACATCTGCTTTAAAAAATAATCCATAGTCTGCCAGGCTAAACAAATCAATCAAATGCTCGTCTACTTTAGAATGCGAAAATCCAATGGCAGTTCGGGAAAAGAGAATTACTTTTTCGTATTGTTCGTCATCTAGTAATAACCGGAGTAGGTGACCACCTGTAAGTCCCGATGCTCCCAGCAAAATAGCTGTTTTTTTGTGTGTATTCATCTAACTAAATATAGTTTAATTTTGTGTATGACCTATGATTTTCCGCTTCGAAAAATAATCCATATCGATATGGATGCTTTTTATGCCTCTGTTGAACAATTGGATAATCCATTGTTGAAAGGAAAGCCCATTGCGGTTGGTGGAGGAGAAAACAGGGGAGTGGTTTCTGCTGCCAGTTATGAGGCCCGAAAGTTTGGTGTTCGTAGTGCTATGAGTGGCTATCTGGCAAAGAAAAACTGCCCTGAACTTATTTTTGTAACTCCGCGGTATGCCCGTTATAAAGAGATTTCAATGAAAATCAGGGCAATATTTCATGAGTATACCGACTTGGTTGAGCCTTTATCTTTGGATGAAGCTTATCTGGATGTTACCCAAAACAAAAAAGGAAATCCTTCTGCTTCTCTTATCGCCGGCGAAATAAGACAGCGAATTTATAACGAGTTAGGTTTAACGGCTTCTGCAGGGATATCCATAAATAAGTTTATAGCCAAAGTAGCCAGTGATTATAATAAACCCAACGGACAAAAGACAGTAAATCCTGAAGAAGTAACATCCTTTTTAGAACATCTTGATATTCGAAAATTCTACGGAGTGGGAAAAGTAACTGCCGAAAAAATGTACTTATTGGGCATTTTTACAGGCAAAGATCTTAAAGCAAAATCTTTGGCATTTTTGGAATCGCATTTTGGTAAAAGTGGTGCCTATTATTTCGATGTGGTCCGAGGCATCCATACGAGTGATGTAAAGCCAAATAGCATACCCAAATCAGTGGGTGCAGAACGTACCTTTGACGTGAATATCAGTAGTGAAATTTTTATGCTGGAACGATTAGACCATATTGCAACCGAATTGGAAAAACGCTTACAAAGAACCCGTATCGCTGGAAAAACACTTACTCTAAAAATTAAGTACAGTGATTTCACCTTACAAACGCGAAGCAAAACGCTTCCATATTTTATTGCCAATAAAGCGTTGATTCTGGAAATGGCTAAAGAATTATTATATCAGGAAAAAATGCAAAATTCTGTTCGGTTGCTAGGTATTTCACTTACCAACTTAAATACGGATCGCCAAAAAGAGCCTGTAACTCAATCTGTTCAAGTGCAATTAAAGTTCGACTTTTAAGACAACATAAAGAAAATTCCTGCTTTTCTCACTTAAAATGGATCTATTACAAATTTTTGTTTAACAAAACTGTTAAATGTTTGTTCATTTTTTTTAGTATATACACTCTTTTGCTGTTATTTGCATCTTATTACAATCAATATATAAATTGAGATTTTATTTTCGTTTAGCTAGAGCTTAATAACTAACCAACAAAAATGTTTTGGTTTAATAGGATATATGATGAAAGAGC
>CAYTDS010000344.1:0-2529 GCA_964436555.1 uncultured Flavobacteriaceae bacterium
TGCTAATATATTACAATCTGCCCAACTTTTGGGAGATGCTTCAGCAAGTTTTGATCTGCATTGTGCTCAGGGGATAGAACCCAATTATCCGGTCATTAAACATTTATTGAATAATTCTTTAATGTTGGTTACAGCTTTAAATACAAAAATTGGTTATTACAAGGCAGCGGAGATTGCCAATACTGCCCATAAAAATGGAACAACCTTAAAAGAAGAGGCAATTAACCTAGGCTATGTTTCTGCGGAAGATTATGACGCTTGGGTAAAACCTGAAGATATGGTGGGTTCCTTGAAATAATGGAAATTCAAAAGTTTATAAAATAAAAAAGGGTCAATCTGTTAAGATTGGCCCCTTTTGTTAATGGATAGTGTGTACTATTTTAATATGAACTTGGATGTTCCTAATAATTTAAGCTTGTCATCATAGACATTAACCATATAATTTCCTTTCTGAAAATCTCCTGCCGGTTTGTTTATAAAATCACAGACATCTAAAGATTTGTTTTCATAATAGAAGTTAGTTCCTTTGCTGTAGGTTACAGAAGATCCGGAAGCATTAGATTTAGAGTAACTTTCTCCAAGAACATTACCTTGAGGATCTAAAACTTCTAAGAAAAACTCCCTGTCTCCAGCTTGCGCAATAACATTATCAGCAACGGTAAAACAAATTTTTAATTTGTCTGTTCCATTTGCTCTGGAGGTTGAAACCAACTTACCACTATTACGTTCTTTAACAGCGTCTACTGTAAATCCGGAAAGATTTAAAGCAGAACCTTTTTCAACCACATCAGCTAATTGCGTGTTTTGAACTACCAATGAATCGTTAAATACAGTTTGCTTTGTCAATTCAACAAAAGTACTGTCTCTCTGCATTGCAATTAAAGTGTTAGACTTCGTAAGTTCATCAATTTTGGAAAGCAATTCTTCTCTTTCTTTGGTTAGGATGTTTACTTGATTTCTGTAACGGTAAAGTGACGAAATGTCTGCCTTCATTGTTTTTACAGAGTCGATGTATTGAGCGATTCTGTCCCGGGCATTTACTAACTCTTCATTGGTGGCATTGCTTTCTAAAATAGCTTTATCATATTCAGACTTTAGGCTATTTAAATCTTCCACAACTAACTCTTTCTGTTGTGTTAAGGCGTCAGTGGTCTTTTTCTTATCTTGATAAAGACTTACGGTGTAAATTATCGTTCCCAATAATATAACACCAAGTAATCCTGCTATTACTTTTAATCCGTTGTTACTCTTTGTTTCAGTCATAATATTAAAATTAATTAACCTTGTTTTGTTATTTAAAAGTATTTGTTTGTACCAGTCTATATACGTTCAGATCAAACGTTTAGATTTTTTGAAAAAAAATAATTTTATTACCGAAATAATGGGGTTATATGCTAACTTTAGAAATACTTTGATAGCCCTTATTAAAAAACATGGACCTGAGAATAATTCCATTTCAGTCTCATTTAGCAGCAGATTTTAAAGCATTGAATATGGCTTGGCTGGAGAAGTTTTTTTTTGTGGAGCCAAAAGATGAACTTTTACTTGATAACTGCGAAGAAAGTATTATCAAAAATGGTGGGCTTATCTTTTTTGCAGAACTGGAAAATAAAATTGTAGGATGTTTTTCATTTATTAAAGTGGAGAACAAGGTTTATGAACTAGGAAAAATGGCGGTACATCAGCATTACCAGGGATTAAAAATTGGTCAGACACTATTAAGTTATGGAATAGCACTTGCAAAAGAGCATCAATGGAACAAAATTGTTCTCTATTCCAGCAAGAAACTAAATACCGCCTTGCATATTTACGAAAAACATGGTTTTCGGGAAATTGAAATGGAAAAGCAGCAACCTTATATAAGAGGTGACATTAAAATGGAGCTTATACTTAGTGATCTAACTGATGAGATAGGTTAAAAGGCAAATGGAACGCCAATTTAAATCAAAACTAAAACTAAAAAAAAGATATGATAAAGTTGTTTATTGCTTTATTAAGCATTGTATTCCTCTTAGGATGTAAAGAGAGTCAAAAATTGGCAACGGCTAACACCGAAGTCCTGGAAGAAACCTTGTTAGAAACAGCAGCATCCGAGATTAAAATTATACCAATAGAACATGCTTCAACTGTACTTGAATGGAGAAATAGTACCATTTATATTGATCCAACCGGAGGTGCTGCGGCTTATCAAGGACAGCGAAAAGCAGATTTAATTTTGATTACTGATATACACGGAGACCATTTTAATCCGGAGACATTAGAAGAGTTAGATCTAGATAATACTTTAATTATTGCTCCTCAGGCTGTTGCAGACCAAATGCCCAAGAAATTTTCTTCTCAAATGGCCGTGCTAAATAATGGAGAATTAAAAGAAGTAAATTTCATTAGTGTCGAGGCAATACCTATGTATAACTTAAGAGAAGAAGCTCTTCAATTTCATGTAAAGGGAAGAGGTAATGGCTATATAATTACTTTAGGTGGAGAACGTATTTATTTCTCCGGAGATACAGAGGATATTCCGGAGATGCG
>CAYTDS010000345.1:0-2526 GCA_964436555.1 uncultured Flavobacteriaceae bacterium
CCGCCAATAAAAAACCCAATCACGGCAATCAGGGAAGGGATTTGTAAATTACTCAGACCGGAAATAGCGTGCCCCGAAGTACAGCCATCTGCATAGCGTGTTCCAAAGCCGATTAAAAATCCGGCAATAACCAAGATAGAAATACCTTTAAAGGTGAGTACATTTTCCCAACTGTATAGTTCCTCGGGCAACAGGGATGCACCAATATTTGAGAAACCAAAACCCTCCAAGTCTTTAATGGTTTCGGGACTTAATGCCATAATGCTCCCATCAGAAAGGAAGGTAGTACTTATAAACCCGCCTATGATAGCCCCGAGAACTACAACCAGATTCCACCGTTGTGCTTTCCAGTCGAACCTAAAGAAGTCGGCGAACTTATCGGCTCCGGCGATGGTGCAGAGCGTTCTAAGGTTAGACGACATACCAAAGTTCTTACCAAAATAAATGAGTAGTAGCATCACTAAACTGATCAGCGGTCCGGAAACGTACCAGGGCCAGGGTTGTAGTATAAACTCCATTCTAAAATTATTTTAAGTAAAGATAGCAAGGATTCCCATAAGCCCTATTAAAAATAATTTGGATGTAAAAACAGGTTCCCTGCTCTTCGAAGTTTGCAACTTCGTACCGTTCTGAGTAAGTAATTAGTTAATATTTAATCTATGAAAAACAATCTTGTTCAGAAATATATTTTTTGTTTTTAGATATATATTTATTGAATAACAATAATTATTTATTACATTTGCCACATCAATCTAAATTTAAAAATGATGTCAAAAACAAAGAATCTCGTATTTGATGCCCTACAAATAGTCTCTTGGGTCATCTTTGTTGGCCTGTGTATTGAAGCCGGTGCCTTAGTGGTAAACTTCTTTTTCAGTCTGTATAAGCCTGAATTTCTTCAGAATCTTTATCAAAAGTTGGACCTAATGGAAATGCATGAACAAAGTGAATGGGCATTTTACAGTGTTTATAGCTTTATTCTGTCAATTGCTATTTTAAAAGCTTACCTATTTTACATAGTGATTAGTCTAATGCACAAAATGGAATTATCAAAACCTTTTAGCACCTATGTTTCGAAACAAATATTACAACTTAGTTATTATACTCTTACCATTGGAATCATGAGTCTCTTGGCCAAGCAGTTCTTTAAAAATTTGATGCACCATGGTTTTGCTACCGAAACCTTAAACCAATTCTTGACCGATGGTCAGGCATTTATCTTGATGGGAGCCGTAATTTATATTATTGCGACTATTTTCAAGAAGGGAGTTGATATTCAGAATGAAAACGATTTAACAGTTTAGGCTATGGCAATTGTAGTAAATTTAGATGTTGTAATGGCTAAACGAAAAATGTCTCTCAACGAGCTTTCGGATAAAGTTGGCTTAACCTTATCAAATCTTTCCATATTAAAGACTGGTAAAGCCAAGGCAATACGGTTTAGTACTTTAGAAGCAATATGTACTGTATTGGAATGCCAACCGGGGGATATTTTGGAATACGCTGAAGATAAAGGCAAAATTACAACAGGTTAATATGTTAAGGACAGTAAGGACGAGAGCAAAATGCGGTCTTTGGCGATATACTATTTCTTATCAAGTGAATACTGATCTGAAAGAGAGTTATAATTTTACAGAATATGAAAACAGTGAAGCTTACTAGACATTTGATGTCATTTTTATTACCCTTAACTGTTTTACTAATTATACCTCTTTCCATCGAAAATGATTTTCAAATAAACAATTTGTGGACTACAATTCTCGGAAGCCTTTTTATTTGTACAGGTCTGCTTGTTATTATTTTAACTATTCGGATGTTTATCCAAATAGGCCGGGGCACGCTAGCTCCCTGGGATCCCACCAAGAAATTAATTACAGGTAGTTTATATGGACATGTACGTAATCCTATGATTCTCGGTGTATTTACGGTACTGGTGGGGGAGGCCATACTTTTTACATCT
This sequence comes from uncultured Flavobacteriaceae bacterium, assembly GCA_964436555.1. Lineage (GTDB taxonomy): Bacteria > Bacteroidota > Bacteroidia > Flavobacteriales > Flavobacteriaceae > Aurantibrevibacter. The sequence goes on from CAYTDS010000345.1 coordinate 1,961, forward strand.
GTTAACATTGGTGTTTGGGCCGGTTTATTTTTTGTCAGCAACACTTTGTATTTTAGTTTATCAGAAGAACCGGAATTAGCAAAGCGGTTTGGTGAGGAGTACCTTGTATACAAAAAAAATGTGCCACGATGGATACCTAAAACAAAGCCATGGTATCCGGGAGCGTCATTACCGACAGAAAGAAACAACAATAAAACCGTAAATGAATAAAGATCTGGCTAACCGACTAAGAGATGTTTTACTAAACGGGAAATGGATTGCTAATACCAATTTCAAAGAGCAGATTACAAATATAAGTTGGAAACAAGCTATACAACGAGTTGAAAACTTGAACACTATCGCACTATTAACCTTTCATGTAAACTATTATTTAAAAGGAGTATTACATGTGTTTGAGGGTGGAACTCTTGAAATTACGGACAAATACAGTTTTGATATGCCAGAAATTACCTCTGAGACTGATTGGCTAAACTTGGTGAACGAACTAGTAAGCAATGCCGAAAAGTTTATAAATCAAGTTGAACAAATGGACGACAATGTATTGAGTCCCCCCACTGGCGCGAGCA
>CAYTDS010000346.1:0-2522 GCA_964436555.1 uncultured Flavobacteriaceae bacterium
ATGCAAGGAAAGCCAAAAGAGGGAATTGCCCAACTAAAGGATAAAATTTATAAAAAGGCCATTATAAAAGACGACCTTTTAAGGTACAAGGAGGAATACAATGTTATTTCTACAAAACTGATTGAGGGAAGTTTAAGTTTGAGAATAGAAAGTGAAACCCCACCCGGTAATGGATTTGAGTCAGCCTCTCCGGATCTGGAAGATGTTTACTTCAGCCATATTGCGAGAAAAGTAGATCCTGTCACTCTTTAATCTGCGGCCATGTTTTATAGTATATTTAAGTTTGAACTAAACTATCGTTTTTCCAGACCTGCAACCTACATCTATTTTGGTGTCTTAGTGCTCATCTCTTTCCTGTTGATAGCCAGTGGCAGCACTCCGGCCTCCGAAAAGGTATATCATAATGCGCCTGTAGTTATTGCTGAACTACAATTATTGATTTCCATATTTGGTATTCTAATTGCCTCGGCAGTTATGGGTGTGCCACTTTACAGAGATTTGGAACACAAAACAGGAAACTTCCTTTTTAGCTACCCCATAAGCAAAACAGCCTATTTTATGGGCCGATTTTGGGGTTCTTTTGTCACACTCGCGTTTATCTCTACTGGCTCGCTACTTGGTATTTATTTGGGCAGTATCATTGGTCCTGCAACAGGTTGGACGGAAGCCATGCGCTACGGCCCTAATGAACTAATGAATTATTTACAACCATGGCTTGTCCTCGTTCTCCCAAATTTATGGATGGCAGGAACACTATTTTTTGCCCTTATTATTTTTACTAAAAATATCAAATCCATTTATTCCGGAGGTATTGTTATTTTTATTGGGTATCTCCTGGCAAACTTCCTTGCTCAAGACATTGAAAATAAGGATTTGGTGCAGTTAATTGACCCTTTTGGATTAAATTCTTTTGATATACAAGCCAGGTACTTAACCCCTTTTGAGAAGAATAGTTTTTTGCTAAAAATAAATGGTAATTTATTAGCTAACAGGGTCCTGTGGTTTGGTGTTGGAACCCTGTTTTTCATTGCTGCTTATTTTCGATTTAGTTTTAAACGATTCTTTCTTACTCCGCAATCGAAGGATATAAAAGGAAAAGAAAAAAAAGCTATTGAAAAATTATTGCCTCGGACCATTCTTCCCGTTTTTTCAGGGAAATACCAATGGAAAAGCCTTTGGTCTCTGACAAGAATTGAAATTAGTAATGTTACAAAAGATATTTATTTTAAATCAATTCTTTTAGGTGGACTTATCTTCTTAGTACTGGATTTTTGGATTGGCAATAGAATATACAGTGTTTCCTCTTTTCCTTCTACCTCTATTTTACTGGAATATAAAGGGTTTGATTATGTCTTATTTGTATTTATCATTATTGTTTTTTTTACGGGGGAAACATTGCATCGCGATAAAAGTTCCGGGTATTCTAGTATTAATGACACCTTTCCTGTAAATAACGGGGTGGTTATAGGTTCCAAATTTTTAGGAATGGCCTTTATAGCCTTCATCTTGGCGATAATTCCCATCCTAGTTGGGGTGGTCGTTCAGACATTAAAAGGATATTTCAATTTTGAGATTTCAGCTTATTTAATAGATTCGTTGTTAATTACCTTCCCCGATTACCTGCAGATGATACTCCTGGTATTTGCAGTACACCTTTTGGTCAATAACAAATTTGCTGGCCATGCAGTAAGTATCGGTATCTGGATGATTATGTTTATTTTAAGGGTGTTTGCGGATTATGATTTTAATCTCTTCTTTTATTCATACAAACCGGGCTTCATTTGGTCCGATATGAATGGTCTTGGACATTTTGGTGAACCACTTTTATGGTATAACCTGTATTGGACTGCATTCGGTCTTTTCCTAATCCTATTCTTTAGCATTTTTTATAGCCGTGGTACTGAATCCGGTTTTAAGAATCGATGGAAAACGGCAAAAAGTAAATTGCTTCAAAAATCCACATTACTTTCTTATTTCTTTTTAGCGATATCCTTGTTTATCGGAGCCTACATATATAAAGAGGTGGTTTACGATAATGCTTATCTTACAGTAAAAGAACAGGAAAAAAGACAGGCAGATTACGAAAAACAGTTAAAACAGTACGAGTTTATTGCACAACCCAAAGTAATATCGATAAATCTGAATGCCGATATTTATCCGGATGACCGCTCTCTTTTTGTTCATGCTAACATAAAAATGGTCAATAAAACTGAAGAGCAAATCGACAGTTTACATATGAACAGTCAACAATTAACCGATTTTAGCCTTGTGATAAATAACGATACCCTTAAATATCGTTTTCCATTAAAACTTGAACCGCCCAAATTCCAAATCTTTGGAAAGAAAAAAGAAAAAGAATGGTATCGTATTTATGCACTTCCCGCACCATTAATGCCCGGAGACACCTTAGATCTACAGATAGTAAGTAGCCTAGTAAATAAAGGTTTTGTAAACAGTGGCTACAATAGGGAACTAGTTTATAACGGTACTTTTGTGGGTGGAGGATTACCGGAAATAGGGTA
>CAYTDS010000347.1:0-2521 GCA_964436555.1 uncultured Flavobacteriaceae bacterium
TAACGCAAACATTTTTTAGATCTCCATTTGTTTACAATGCTACTGTGGTTTGTCCTGAGGTACCCCCAATCGCAGGTGATTGGATTATTAACGGTCAAGACTCATATGGCGATGGATGGAATGGTGCAGCTATTGTGGTTTCAATTGACGGGACAGAAACGTCATATACTCTCGACGATGGTTCGTCAGCCTCCTTTACTGTTACCGTGCCTAATGGTGCTCAAAGCATCTCATTTAGTTTCGTTTCAGGTGATTGGGACTCTGAGGTATCTTTTCAAATCATTTCTGCCGCAGGCAACGAAAAGGCTAGTGCAGTACCTTCACCGGCAGTTGGATTGATTCCGCTAAATTTTTGTATAGATTAAGTTATTTGTAATGAATGATAAAATGGCTCAGACCTTTGTCTGAGCCATTTTCATTTATATTATGATAGCAACCCGCCCTTTTTAACTTATTTTTAACACTCCAATTAAAAGTAAAAAAGTAAAAATTCTTACATTTCAATTTAAAACATTATTTCTATGAAAAATTTAATAGTCTTATTTTCAGCTTGCCTTGTATGTCATTTCTCTTCTGCTCAAACTGCTGGTCAATTATCCGCAGGAGGAGGTAGCGGCACCGGTTTTGGACAATCCCTAGTAAACCAGGTTGCGGGTAATATGACTGATCAATTTGACCGTCTGTCTAAAAGTACGGGTATTAGTGACTTTTCCGGATCACCCTATACTTCTGATAACTTTGCTATAGCCAGTATCTATTATAAAGATGAGCTGCAAGATCGTCTTTACTATCGTTATAATGCACTTAATGAGGAAATAGAAATTAAAAAGTCTCCATTACCCGAAGAAACGCCACAACGTCTTTTGGCGGATAAAGCCATTCATTTAGATGTTAGCGGCAAGAAATTAGGTTTTAAAACCTTTATTGATAGAAAAAATAATACACTAAATGGATACCTTACCGAACTTATAAACGGTAAGGAATATGATTTGTACCGCCGAACCAGAGTAAAATTTACTGAAGGGCAAAAAGCGCAAAATTCTTTTGTAATGGCAGTTCCTAATCGTTTTACGCATTTTATAGAATATTACTACCAAAAAAAGGGTGTTGACCGCATAGATGAAGTAGTGCAAAGTAATGGTGCCCTATTGAAAATATTGGATGGTGACAAAAAAGTCGCAATGAAATCGTTTCTAAAAGAGAACAATTTAAATATCAAAGACGAGGCTGACTTAATTAAGGCTTTTGAGTTCTTAAATCAATAGTATATCATTTTTGAAACGAATATCGATAAAAACCACTCTAAACAGGTGGTTTTGTTTTGAAGACCACATTTATGTGTTGAAAATAGTTAAAATCATTCATTTTTTATGGTCTAGTCAGCTCTTTGTGGTATTTTTATGAAAAATTGTTATGATAACTTTGAAAAGCATAAACTCCTATTTTTATAGCTTTCTATTCATTATTTTATTGTCCTGTTCTAACGATTTGGATACCCCTCCTACTGAACAGGTCATCATTGAGGAAGAAGAAGTAATACCCCCTCCAACAGAAGAAAACGAAACACCGGATCCAGTTACCGTTGGTACGACGGAATTTTTTAATTCAAATCTCACCTATGACCACTATATATTGGTAAACGACGCACTGGCAAATCGCGTTTATATAATGAATAAAGAAGCGGTTCTGATTCACGAGTGGTCGCTAGACGGCAAGATCATTGGAAATGATGCCTTTCTATACCCTGATGGAAAATTACTCATAGCTTTTGAAACTGATGACCCTAAAATAGCATTTGGTGGTACAGGAGGTAGAATTCAACTTCTGGATAAGGATAGTGCGGTGGAGTGGGATTTTGTTTATTCAACTGAAGATTATCAAACCCATCATGATGTTGAAATGCTGCCTAATGGTAATATATTAGCCATTGTTTGGGAGAAGAAAACAGCAGATCTCGCTGAAATGGCAGGCTCAAATTTAGGCGTTGTACTTTTTCCGGAGGTGGTTATTGAAATTAATCCTGAAACCAACCAGATTGTATGGGAGTGGCATTCTTGGGATCACCTTATTCAGGATTACGATGATACAAAAGAAAACTTTGGTACTATTGCGCAAAATCCACAACGCATTAACCTTAACTATGTCCAAAATGCAAATGGTAATATCATGCACGCCAACGGTATTTCCTATGATGAGACCAATGATTTAATTTATTTGAGTGTAAATTTCTTTAGTGAAGTATGGGTAATTGATCATAGTACATCAACGGCAGAGGCTGCCACCAATTTTGGCGGAAATTACAACAAAGGAGGTGACCTTGTCTATAGATTTGGAAATCCAACAGCTTATAACAACGAGGTGGGAAATAGATTATTTTATAACAATCATTACCCTAATCTTTTAAATGGTGTGGATAAAGGTAAAATATTGGTTTTTAGTAATGGTAATGGATTTAACCAATCTACCGTATATGAATTGCAAATACCGACTAATTTATCGCTCTCTCCGGAAACAAACAACG
>CAYTDS010000348.1:0-2516 GCA_964436555.1 uncultured Flavobacteriaceae bacterium
CGCAAAATTAATCCATGCAGACCATCCAGCCTACCCAATTGGGTGTTAATTTCGTAGGTATTTCCTACTAAAAAAAGATCTTTAAAACCATCATTATCAAAGTCTTCTATCCATATATCTTTTACAGTTGAGGCCTGTGAAATAACCGGCAAATTGGTAAATTCAAAAACTCCCTTTCCATCATTTATAAAGAGGCTGGATCTTAGTTCATACACCTCTTTTTTGGAGGCATTATTGAGCTTTTCATTTGAAAATAATTCTGAAATACTGGCTGTGGCGAAATCTTTATAGGATAGGTACTTTTTATTGAGACTTGGAATTTGCTTAACCATTTCGTCCTTAGAAGCAAAGAGGGTTTCTTTACTTTTATAAAAGTAGGTTACCAAAGGTTCAATAGATCCGTTACTGTCAAAGTCTGCGCTATAGAGTTTAACCGGCATTTCTAGGGTAGCCTTAAATTTACTATTCTCCCCCCAATTGCCAAGGATGAGGTCTAAATCACCATCGTTGTCAATATCCTCCACTTTTACTACATTCCACCAACCATGTGTTTTGGCCAGACCATTATCTTTTTGCAGTACAAGTTTCTCACCATTATTTATGAAAATAGAAATGGGCATCCAATGGCCGACAGCAATAAGATCCGGGAGGCCGTCGTTATTGAGATCAATCCATATAAAGTCCTTTACATTCCCTATATTCTGAAATGCAGCGCCAAAGGAGTTAGATACATTAATGAAATTTCCTTTCCCATCATTTTCAAAAATATACTGCTTTGGGGTTATACCAAATTGCCAAGGAATTTGATCTGATGAAATTGTAATATCCAGATCACCGTCATTATCAAAATCAACCACCTTCACTTTAGAAGCATTGATTTCTACCCCTTGAAACTGATACTCATCTTTACTGTAAATACCGTCTTGATTTATGTAGAGACGAGGCCACAATTTTTCTGAAGTCTTAAATTCGTTACCGCCGCTTACTACCAACAAATCCAGATTACCATTGCCATTGGCATCAAAAAAAACAGCGGACAAGTCTTCGCTCATTTCATCTTTTTTAAATAAATCCTCCTGCACACTTGTAAAGGAGCCCAATTCATTTTGGAGGAACAATGCAGAAGGCTGCCCCTTTGCTCCTGTTATAAACAAATCATCCAAACCGTCTCTATTGATGTCCGCCACAGCTATGGAAGGGCCTTCATGAGTATTTGCGTACGGAATTAAAGGATCTCTATTGAACTCTAAGCTGGCCTGTTCTTTATGTATAAAATTAATTGGGCTATTCACATTAGTAAAAAAATCCTTGGCGACTTCTGTTTGTTCCCTATAATAATCTCCTTTAGAATCGCCAATATTAAGCACTATACGCTGATTAGCCTTTACATTTTTTAAAGTTTGGTAGGTTCCCCCTGGCCAAATAACTTTGAGGGAATCTAGTATAGAATCTTTGCCTATTCCCAGATGAATGGTATTGGGGACAGCGGATAAATATCCTTTGGTAACAAAATGTTCCTGTGAAACAATACCTTTGGAAGTGTAGGCGCTAATTTTTGCTCCAATTCCAAATCTATTTTTTGGGCCTCCGTTAAAATCTACTTTTAAATAATGGTGGTTTTTGTCTGAAGTGTTTTCCAGAATATGAGCTTCTTCATTTATATTATTCACAATTATGTCCAAATCCCCATCGTTGTCCAAGTCTGCGTAGGCACATCCGTTGCTAAAAGTAGCTTCCTTTTGGAACCACTCTGAAGTTACATCTTGGAAACGAAGATCCCCGGTATTCCTAAAAAAATAGTTAGGCACCTTTTTCTCAGGGATTTCATTTATTAGGGGCATATCTTCAACTGAAAGCTTTTCGGAAATTCTTTTTTGAATGTTATCGTTGGCAATGAAATTAATAAAATCCATATCATTTGTTGCACCCTTAATTCCATTACTGACGAAAATATCCTTAAACCCATCATTATCAAAATCGGCAGCCAAAACTCCCCAGGACCATTCGGTGGCAGCAATACCACTGAGATTACCTATTTCACTAAAACTACCATTGCCCAAGTTTAAATGAAAAGTATTTTGCATATACTGAGGAGCATATCCATTTTTTAAGTAGGATTCATAGGTGGGAAATGGATATTCTAAACCGGAGGTTTTATAGGTTTCCAAATCTTCCGGAAGCATGTCCAGAGAAAGAATATCAAAAAGTCCGTCATTGTTCATATCGGCAATAGTATTGCCCATGGAGTAATGCGTAGTATGGCCCAATTTTGTTTCATCATGGGTAATGACTTCCAAAAAAGTACCATCTTTTTGATTTATGTAAAGATAGTCGTTTTCAAAAAAATCATTGCCCACATAAATGTCAGGATATCCATCATTGTTTATATCACTTATTGCTAGCCCCAACCCATATCCAATTATGCCCTGATAAATGCCACTTTCCACACTAACATCCACAAACGAGCCATTGTCATTTCTGTACAATCGATCACCCGATAAGACATCAAAATCCTT
>CAYTDS010000349.1:0-2504 GCA_964436555.1 uncultured Flavobacteriaceae bacterium
GCTATCCCGGAATTAGTGCCAATAAGTCCGCCGTAAGCCATTGCTGCAGTGGGAGAATTTAGGCCAATTCTTTTGGCCACCAAAGGAGTAAGTATAGATACGCCTATGGCTTTAACAACACCTGTGGCTATACTCAAGGCAATAACTTCGGAACTGGCCCCTAAGGCAGCACCCGTAATTGGCCCAACAATATACGTACACGCTCCGGCCCCTATAGTACACAGACTTTCTGCATCGCGGTAACCCCACAACCAAGCAATACCTACCCCGACAAAAAAGAAAAACACTACCCCAATCATTAAAGATACCAAGCCTAACAAACCGGCTCTTCTCATAACCAACCAACTGGCTCCAAAAGCCGTTGCTACTATCGCAAAGTCCCGAAACATCGGTCCGCCAAAGAAACTTATTCCCTTAAATATGGTAATATCTCCGAGACCTTTTTCGCCATTTGTGTAGATCCCTCCCAAATAAGCCAAAACCAATCCCAGGAGAATTGCTATTGCAGCACCGGGGATTTTATTTCGAAATATTTTTTTTGCAAATACATCAGAAAGAAAAACTACAAGAGCAATTACTAAAAAGGCAAAAATAAGCTCGTTTTTAGCAATCAGTTGATTGAGTATTTCCATGTTATTTTGGAGAAAAAGTTTTTACAATAAGCGGAAAAAAACCGAACAATAACAACAAAGGCACTAAGCCCACCAATATAGCCAACATCCCACTAGATACAGCCACTTTTACATTTTGTGTGGCAGACATAGCTATTACTACCGGTACATAAATCTTATTCCAGAAATCGATCCCCAGGTTAAAGTCGGCATTAGTCCATTCTCTCTTTTCCATGAAGTCTTTTAAAAAAATTAAAAAAATCATAGCAAACCCCACGCCTCCCACATTGGCTTGCACTCCTAGGAGCGATCCGAGATACTCACCCATAAACTGTCCGGCGAAAAAAGCAAAAGCCAAAACGCCTAATCCACGCATTATCATTTATCTATAGTTTTGAAAACTTCTTTTATGTCGTTTTTGGTAACTTTTCCCATCGCATTCCTAGGTAGTTCTTTCATTATTTTATAGGTTCTAGGTACTTTGTAAGCAGGCAATTGGGTTCGTATCCATTGGTTTAACTCATTTAAATCTATAGTGCCGGTTTTCGGGACTAAGGCTGCTGTTACTATTTCTCCCCATTCTTCATTGGGCACTCCTACCACTGCACAATCGGATATTTCACTATGCTGTCTTAGTATTTCTTCTATTTCCAGAGCGGAAATCTTATACCCTCCGGATTTAATGATGTCTATTGAACTTCTACCCAAAATTCTGTAGTATCCGTGCTCTATCACAGCCACATCCCCGGTTTTAAACCACCCATCTTTTGTAAATGTAGCAGACGTTGCCTCCGGTTTTTTCCAATATTCTTTGAATACATTCTCCCCCTTAATCTGAATTTCTCCCGGGATATTCTCCTTTTCGATTATCCCTGCTTCATCTACCAATCTTACATGAACACCCGGCAAGGGCAAACCTATATAACCAGCCTTTCTTTCGCCAATATAGGGATTGCTGATGGCCATACCTATTTCTGTCATCCCGTATCGCTCCAGGAGTGTATGTCCAGATATCATCTTCCATTTTTCCATAACCGATATCGGAAGTGCTGCCGAACCACTTACCATAAGTCTAAGTTGTTGCAATGATTTTGAAAGTTTCTTTTTTTCACTATCACTTAAACTTTCCCAATGGGCAATCAACTTAAAATAAATGGTAGGAACCGCCATGAATATTGTAAGTGTATGGGAGGAAAATTTTTCAAAGACAAATGCCGGACTAAATTCTCTAGTGAATTCCACCGTGGCACCTGCCCACAAAGCACAGCAAGTAACATTAATTATACCATGAACATGGTGCAGCGGGAGCACATTCAAAATATAGTCATTGCTTTTCCATTGCCAACTCTCTTCCAGGGTTCTGATTTGAAATGACAAATTTCTATGGGTACTCACTACCCCTTTTGGCAAGTTGGTAGTACCGCTTGTATAGAGTATCATTGCATTTCTGCTGGGAGCTATTTCAGGTAATTTGGGTTCCTCCAATTCCTCGGCTTCCAAAAGCGTGTCTGTTGAAAAATACTGCAACCTATTACCGGAAATAAGTGTTTCCAGCATATTATAATAGTCCGGTTCTGAAATTAATATGGTAGCTTCCGTATCTTCCAAAACATACCTCAGGGATGGAAGAGGATAACTTAAACTAAGAGGTACGGCAACTCCACCAGCTAGCCAAATTCCCCATTGTACAGCTACATATTCAAAACTTGGACCAACCATAAAAGCAACCCTTTGTTCCTTTAGGTCCTTTGTTTCTTGGAGCAATTTTACAGCTATTGCCTTAGCCGATGATACTAATTGTTCGTAGGTATATTCTCCTTGTTCATCTACAATTGCTAATTTGTCTGTTAAATGCAATGATCTTTGAATGATTTCCGGCATAAAATAATTCTT
>CAYTDS010000350.1:0-2504 GCA_964436555.1 uncultured Flavobacteriaceae bacterium
TCAATACACTTGGAAGTACAGCAAATCTTTTTTTAAGTATTTTAGTGGCTTTGGCCTGTTTTACCACAGCAGTAGGAATTGTAACCGGTACCGCCGACTTTGCTAAGTCAAGATTTGGAGATTCTCAAAAAGCTTATGTTATTACAGGTATAATGGGCTGTACTTTAGGGATTCTTATTGGGCAATTTAATGTGGACTATATCATAGCCGTTGCCGTGCCTGCTTTAATGTTTATTTATCCCATTACGCTGGTGTTAATACTTTTGAATGTCATTCCCGACCCATGGGCTTCTCCTATTGTTTTTAAGACCGTGATCATAACGACTATGGTTTTTAGTGTCCCTTACTTTTTGGGGAGCATAGGTTTGGATTCTCAATGGAGTGTGTTTCAATGGATTCCCTTAAACCATTATCAATTGGGGTGGGTGTTACCTGCTTTTGTAGCTTTTGGGATGTCTAATGTGTTGAAAAAGCCCTAAAAGCCCCCTAGCCCCCAATGGGGGAATTGTAAAACTCAAATACAAATCTCAAATTCAAGCGCAAAAAGAGATTAAGGGAACTAGAAACTTAGAAACCAGAAACTTTTTGACATTAGACCTTCGCCTTTTAAACTCCCATTTGAGGGCTCTTAGTGTGCCAACATCAACCCCTCAATCTCTTCCGCTTCAATCGGAATATTTCCCATCAAATTAAAGGGTGCTCCGGATTCCCGGATTACCACATTATCTTCCAGGCGAATCCCCATCTTTTCTGCCGGAATGTATATCCCGGGCTCTACCGTAAAAACCATATTGGCTTTCATGGGAGTTTTCAGTTCCCCATAATCGTGGGTGTCCAAACCGATATGGTGACTGGTACCATGCATGAAGTATTTTTTGTAAGCCGGCCAGTTTTTATCTTCATTTTGTATATCTGCCTTATCTAACAACCCTAGTTTCAATAATTCAGATGTCATAATTTTGCCTACTTCTTTGTGGTATTCCGCCCAAAGTATTCCGGGAACCAACATTTTAGTAGCCTCATTCTTTACATGCAAAACGGCGTTATACACCTCTTTCTGTCTCTTATTAAATTTTCCATTTACCGGTATGGTTCGCGTAAGGTCACTGGAATAATTTGCGTATTCTGCAGCAACATCTAGTAACAACAATTCCCCATCTTTACACTGCCGGTTATTCTCAACATAATGCAATACATTGGCATTGTTTCCGGAGGCTATTATGGGGGTGTAGGCAAATCCTTTGGAGCGATTTCGGACAAATTCGTGCAGCAGCTCTGCTTCAATCTCGTATTCCCAAACTCCGGGTTTTACAAAACCCAATAAACGCCTAAATCCCTTTTCGGTAATATCACAAGCTTTTTGCATTAAAGCAATCTCTTCCGGTTCCTTTATCCCTCTTATTTTTTGAAGAATCGGGTTGCTTTTAGCCACCTGATGTGCAGGAAACTTTTTTTTACACTCCAAAATAAAACGGTCTTCCCGTGTTTGGGTAACAACCGCTTGTCGGTAATGCTCGTTGGTATTAAAATATATAGTATTAGCTTCAGTCATTAAATCAAAGAAGATTTTATCAAAATCAGATAGCCAATAAATAGTTTCTATTCCAGAAACGGCAGTTGCCATTTCTTTGGTAAGTTTTTCACCTTCCCAAACCGCAATATGATCATTGGTTTCCCTTACAAAAAGAATTTCCCTATGCTTTTTATCAGTAGCATCCGGAAAGAGAAGTACTATAGATTCCTCCTGATCTGCGCCACTTAAGTAGAAGATATCCCGGTGCTGGTTAAAGGGCATAGTACTATCCGCGCTTACAGGATAAATATCATTAGAATTGAAAATAGCCAAACTTTGGGATTGCATTTGAGCCATAAACTTACTTCTGTTTTTTATAAACAATCCGGCATCAATCCTTATATATTTCATCTGTAAATAGTTATTGTTTTAAGTTAGTCCTCCCAACTATCTTTCATCAAAAATAGTTATTTGCACGTGCCATACAAAACGAAAATAGACCTTGTTTCCAAGGCCTATGCAATAACTTTATTTGTAGATTTACTTTGCCATCGCTTTTTTAATCGCGCCAACAATAGCCATAAGAACGCCACCACCAACACCACCACCTGCAACACTTGTTAAGATGCTGGTAATATCCAGTCCACCCGCATCCGCAGCTGCCCCATCTCCCATTGCTCCCAACAATTGACCGCCAAGACCGCCGCCGAGCAGACCTGCAATTGAGTTTCCGATAGGCCCCAAATCTAAGTTCTTTAAAAGTTTTCCGGCAACATTACCTCCAACGGCTCCAGAAATAAGTTGAATAATCAACGGTAGATACTCTTCCATGTTATTTTTGTTAAATTGGTTAATGTAATAAATTAACGAAAAATTAATAATATTCACAATAATTTTCCTAAAATAAATAATAGTTCATTAAAATTTAGTACGTAAAATGAGAATTGATAAACAGCCTAACAGGTGCACGGAAATTCTTTGACCCACTTTA
>CAYTDS010000351.1:0-2500 GCA_964436555.1 uncultured Flavobacteriaceae bacterium
GTTAATAATAAGGATTTTGAATGCTAAAATTCAATATTTTGTTTTATTTCTACTGATTTTTCCGCTATTGGGAATTTCACAGTCCTTTAATTTGGAGAAAGGCAGGGTAAGTGAAAAAGTGAAATTCAATCTTGTCAACAATCTGATCGTGATTCCTGTGGAAATAAATGGTTCTAAATTATCATTTATTTTAGATACAGGGGTGAGCAAATCAGTTCTCTTTAGTTTGTCCGATCAAGATTCAATTCAACTTAATAATGTCAGCGAGATTTCAATTAACGGACTAGGTGATGGAGAGCCTTTGAAAGCCCTCAGTTCAAAAGGAAATTTTTTTAGAATAAATAATTTAGAGAATCAAGATCAGATGCTCTATGTGGTTTTGGATAAAGGTTTTAATTTATCTCCTGCAATGGGTATTCCAGTTCATGGAATAATTGGCTATGATTTGTTCCGGGATTTTATTGTTGAGATTAACTATGGAACAAAAAATATTTTATTTTATCATCCGGAGTTCTACAATTATAAGAAGAATAAGGGATTCGAAACCTTACCCTTGGAAATAATTAATCAACGTGCAATGATTAAAGGAGATGTATTTCTGGAAGATGAAACAAAGGTTGAAGTAAATTTAATGCTGGATACGGGTAGTGGGGATGCAGTCTGGCTTTTTCCCGATGAAGAAAAGGATATTAGGCTCCCTGATAAAAATTTCGAAGACTTTTTAGGTAGAGGACTTAGTGGAAGTATTTTTGGCAAACGAACAAAAATCAAGCGTTTACAAATAGGAAGTTATTCTTTGGAGGATGCAAAAGCTGCATTTCCGGATATGGACTTTTTTAAGAAAATTAAAGGGTTAGATGGCAGAAATGGCAGCTTGGGAGGCGAGGTATTAAAAAGATTTAATATTATTCTTGACTACCCAAATAATAAAATAGCACTTAGGAGAAATAAGCACTTCAATGCGCCCTTTCAGTACAATTTAAGTGGTGTGGAAATTCAGCACGATGGGGTGCGCTTAATTTCTCAACGAATCACAGATGCCAATGGCATTTTAGATAGTGAAGAAAGGAAATTTGGAAACGTGCAGATACTTATGGAACACAAGACAAGGCTTAGTTTAGTGCCGGAAATTGTTATTTCGGGAATAAGAGCAGGAAGTCCGGCTGCGCTTGCAGGCCTGCAAGAAGGAGATTTATTATTATCTGTTAATGGAAAAAGTGTCCATAATTATAAATTACAAGAAGTGACCAAACTCTTAAATGAAAGAGAGGGTAAAGAAATAAAAATATTGATTGAAAGATACAATAAAGACCTGGTTTTTAGTTTTGTGTTAAAGGAGCTATTTAAATAAAAAAGCCCGTAATTACGGGCTTTTAGAATTAATTTTGTTACTTTATTTACTGTACATCGCCTTTGACTTCTCCTTTAATCTTCAATACTTTTGTAGGGATATCAGCATTAGAAGTAACGGTTATTGCCTTTCTTATTGGACCAACCCTATTCGTGTCATATTTAACTTGAATCTCTCCAGTAGCTCCGGGTAATATAGGATCTTCCGGCTTTTTAGGGATTGTGCAACCACAGCTAGAACTAACATTGCTTATGATTAATGGCGCAGTTCCGGTGTTGGTGAAAGTAAATACACGTACTCCATCGCTTCCTTTCTCGATATCTCCATAATCTACAGTTTCAGATTTAAACTCAATTTTAGCCACTTTGTCCTGTGCAGTCAAGTTAAATCCCAATAAACCAATAAATAAAACTAGTACTATTTTTTTCATCATTTTTAGTTTTGGGTGAATTTCAAATGTAAATGTATTTAGATGAACATCAAAATTCTTTTGTTATGTTATAACGTTACTTATTTTTGTTTCGTATTTCTAATCGGCTAGTTACTTTTTTCGGATTACTTTAGTTTAACCTTTTTAAAGTAATCGTTTTGTTCAAGCCGCTATTGGAATAACAAAAACCATACCGAAATTATGACTATCGCAACAAAATATGAACCTAGCGCAATTGAAGAAAAGTGGTATGCCTACTGGACGAGCCACAATTATTTTCGTTCTATTCCGGATAGTAGAGAACCGTATACTATTGTTATTCCCCCTCCAAACGTAACCGGGGTATTGCATATGGGTCATATGCTCAATAATACCATTCAGGATGTATTGATTAGAAGAGCCCGTTTGATGGGTAAAAATGCCTGTTGGGTACCCGGTACAGATCATGCCTCCATTGCCACGGAGGCCAAAGTTGTTGCTAAATTAAAAGAACAGGGCATTAATAAGGCAGATCTTACCCGTGAAGAATTTTTAAAACATGCCTGGGATTGGACCAACGAATATGGGGGAGTTATTCTTCAGCAGTTAAAAAAATTGGGTTGTTCTTGTGATTGGGACCGTACCGCCTTTACAATGGATGACCATATGTCGGCTTCCGTAATAAAGGTTTTTGTGGATCTCTTTAAAAAAGGTCAAATTTACAGAGGGTATAGAATGGT
>CAYTDS010000352.1:0-2494 GCA_964436555.1 uncultured Flavobacteriaceae bacterium
GGTATTTATCATGCTATCTTGAAGTCCGCTTATTACTACTTCTGTTGGTTCAATACTAGCTATCTCCTCACAAGAGGCAAAAAGATGTTTGCTGATGACATTAGCAGGAAGCCGACCTACGGATAAATTTCCAAAAGCTGTAAACACGCCTCCTACTTTAAAAACACCTCGGGTTCTTCCCAAATAAAGGCCTTTTAATTTTATAATTACTTTTTGACCCAAAGGATGAAAAAGATAGGACGATCTTAAATCAATATCGATTTGAAATCCTTCGGTTGGATTTGTAGCTTTGTCCTGAAAATGTAATGTATTAAAAAAGTTTCCTGCACTATCTGAAGAAATCACAAAACCCTCAATAATTAAATCTTCTTGAATTTGGACTACACTACCCTGAAACAAAGACTTCACTTGTGCAAAGGTGGTATTCGCTATTGGCACTTCCTCACAAGTTGCTTTTGGAGTATCAAAATTCTGATCTTTCACACAGCCCCATAGCAACATTAAACTCAAAAGAGCTTCGGCGAATGAGAAATATTTTGTTTTGTTTAGACTCATACTACTTTTGAACTATCCTATTGGTACAATTTATTCTCCTTTGCACAAAATTTTAAAAACTATACGCCAAGTTCAAAAAATAAGTGCGTCCGTAGCCATACCAATATTTTGGAGCGAATGATGGTAACCCGCTAAGGTTATCCTGTTGCAACTGCCCAAAATTGCCATTCCTGCTCTGTTCGTATCCTCCTGTTCGGAAAACAGTGTCGAAAACATTGTTTACACTGGCAAAAACACTTATAAACTTACCATTTTTCAACCAAGATTTTCCACCTACCAAATTCAAAAGGTAGAAATTATCCAGTGGTTTCTGTTGTAATAACTTGTTTACATTTTCTTGAGTAGCGTTAGGGAATGGTTGTCCTGTATCCGGATCCAAATAAAAGCTGGGTGTTCTTGTAATAGTTGAAATATTTGCATAATTGTTTGCCAAATAGTTGGCGGTCATCCCCACCCACCAATATTTCGGATCCCGATATTCTATCCCAAAAGCGTAAGCCTTTTGGGGTCCTTGGGCTAATTTTAAGTCTTTGATTTTGGCTATTCCTAAATCAATATTGCCCTCAGGACTAATTAAATCCTCTTCAGCTCCGGCGGTATCAAAATTTATGGTTACCGAGGGATCACTTGCAAAAAGGTATTTTCCAATGGCCGCAACAGCCGTAAGTTTTACGGCAGAGGAGACTTGGTATTCTAAGCCCAGTTCCAGCCCCATATGCAATTTATCCAAATTTGTAACCACTTCCTGAACAAAATCGGAGCCCACTCCGGCATCCACAAAGAAAAAATTAATGTCCGTTGCACCCTGAAATCGGGTGTAAAAGCCACTTAATCTTCCCACAAGCTTGGGCAACCTGAGATAATAATTGATATCTGTAGTCGACACCTTTTCACTTTGACTGTTTGGAACCACCTGATTGTTTTCTCTGGGATTTATAAAAACATTTTGCAGAACAGGAGGTAAGCCAAAATATGCCGCGTTCCAAGTTATCCATTGTCGCCCACTAATTTTATGGGTTAGCCCGCCTTTAATTCCCAAATCAGAAAAAATCACCGCTTCACTTTTTCCTAAAGAACTCGTAAGGAAACGTTCATTTTGAAACAGTCCTTCCCTTTGATATTTGGTATTTGTGTAGCTTGCTGCTACAAAACCATTCCATTTAGTAAAGGCAAAACGCAATTGTGCAAAAGCATCAAAGCTATGCGCTTCAACTTCATAGTTGTAACTAAAAATCTCCTTGTTTCTTTTAATGACATTTCCATCGATGTCATTTAGGGTATCGGAAAATGGATCTATATCTTCATGAAAATCGGCACCAAGTAAATCCTTTATCTCTGCATAATTTGTAGAAGAAAGTCTTTTATACGTAGCTCCAAAATCCAGCTGGATAACATCATTAATTCTTATGTTTCCAATTGTATTTAAAGACAGCTGCTTGTCGTCATTTACATCATCGTAAAATACATATGCCGCTCGCTCCCTGTTATTTGCGGTATACAGTTTTTCCCAATTCATTTGTGAATTTTCAAGAAAACCCTCCCGGGCAGTGTTCGCTCCTATAAAATTCGCTCCAATAGGACTATTTATATAAAAACTGGGTAAATAGCGATAGTAGGTGGGATCAGGATTGGGTGCATTAAAATAGCCCAACCTGCTTCTTTTATTAGTGCCAAATTGATATGCGGCCCCCGTATTCAAACTGAAATTTTCCGATTGGTAAAAATGGTTCAGCATTACAATGGGTTCCACTATCTTCCGTTCTCGGGAATTCCTGATTTTCCCATCCTGAAAACCCCAAAATGGATTGTATCTGTTACCAACCAATTCAAAAACTTCTTCTGTAATGGCAGCGGACCGTCCCCGACGATTAGCTGCCAAAATTGATGTAAAATTGAAACTATGTTTGGAATTTATTTGATATTCCAGAGCACCGAAAAA
>CAYTDS010000353.1:0-2469 GCA_964436555.1 uncultured Flavobacteriaceae bacterium
ACGACTTAAAATTTTTTAAATCCCTTGTTTTTTCAATTTTTTTGTTTTCATTTGTCCTAACTATAATTTGAATGTTAAGAAGTGGTTGGCTCAAGGTTTTTCTAGGCTTTACGATGCTTTAAGGGGCTAAAAACAAACGACTTGTGAAAGTAGATGAAATTTAAACAAATGAAAAGCATTCCTTCTTTCGGACTCTTATTAAAGGAGATTTTCCGAAAAAAGTTCTTCTTTGGGGTGGGCTGTAGGTTTGTAATGTTCAAATGGTATATTTCCGAAATAATTTCAAGTCAGCACGATTACTTTTTTATTCCTACCACCGAACCGCAAATCTTAATTTAGATAGTGAAATTCCCTTAGCTATATAAAACAAATAATGCAGAATTTCAATCTATCAAGACAACTTTAATGAATACAAAATACATAAACCTAATAGATCAAACTTATTACTTTCCGCAAGAGGAGTTCACTTTGGATGAAGATAATCTACTCTTTCATGGAATACATCTTAAGAATCTGGTAGAGGAATACGGAAGCCCGTTAAAATTTACCTACCTGCCAAAAATCTCCGAAAATATTAATAGAGCTAAGAAATGGTTTGCAATTGCCTTAGAGAAAAATAGTTATAAAGGGAAATACCACTATTGTTATTGTACTAAAAGTTCTCATTTTAATGCTGTTCTAAATGAAGCCTTAAAGAACGATATTCATATTGAGACCTCCTCTGCTTTTGATATTGATATTGTTGAGAAATTAAAAGAAAGTGGCAAGATAAAGGATAATACATACGTTATCTGCAACGGTTTTAAAAGAGATCAGTATATTGAAAATATTGCTCGTTTAATGAATAATGGACATCAGAATTGCATCCCAATTATAGATAACTATGAAGAGTTAGAGCTTTTAACAGAAGCTATTAATGACAATTTTAAAGTAGGCATCCGAATTGCATCGGAAGAAGAGCCAAAATTTGAATTTTATACCTCCCGATTAGGGATTGGTTATAAAAATATTGTACCTTTTTATGAAAATCAGATTAAGGACAATGAAAAAGTAGAACTTAAGATGCTTCATTTTTTCATTAACACCGGCATTAGAGATAACGCTTATTATTGGAATGAACTTTTAAAGTGCCTAAAAGTTTATGTAAGATTAAAAAAAATGTGTCCATCGTTAGACAGCCTTAACATTGGTGGAGGTTTTCCCATTAAAAACTCTTTGGCTTTTGAATATGACTATCAATATATGATAGATGAGATTATAAATCAGATTAATATTGCCTGCAAGGAAGCAGATGTACCAGTACCCCATATTTTCACTGAATTCGGTAGTTTTACAGTAGGCGAAAGTGGAGGAGCCATTTACGAGGTATTGTATCAAAAACAGCAGAATGATAGAGAAAAATGGAATATGATTGATTCCTCTTTTATTACTACCTTACCAGACACTTGGGCTATTAATAAGCGCTTTGTAATGCTTCCTATTAACCGCTGGGAGGATGAGTATGAGCGGGTCTTATTAGGAGGACTTACTTGTGATAGTGATGACTATTACAACAGCGAACAAAATATGAATGCTATTTATTTGCCCAGATATAAGAAGGATAAGCCCTTGTACATTGGTTTTTTTAACACCGGGGCGTATCAGGAATCTATTGGTGGTTTTGGCGGCTTGCAACATTGTTTGATTCCCCAACCCAAACAAATTCTAATCGATCGGGATGAACATGGAAATATTGTTACGAAATTATTCAGTGAACAACAAACAGCAGAAGATTTACTTAAAATTTTAGGATATGAGTACAACTAACAATTACGCCGGCATCCCAGATGAATTTGCGCAATTGGAAAAGGCCAAAGTAGTTTTAATACCCGTGCCTTATGATGGAGGCAGCACTTGGGGAAAAGGTTCAGACAAGGGGCCGCAGGCGTTTTTGGATGCTTCCAAGCATTTGGAATGGTATGATATTGAAACAGGAACAGAAGTATATCAACAAGGAATTTACTTAGCACCTTCGGTAGTTGGAAATGGTACAGGGCAAGGTATGGTTGAGGCAGTTCATAAAACCACAAAAGAATATATTAAACGAAACAAATTTGTAACCGTATTGGGGGGAGATCATTCCATTTCCATAGGAAATATCAGGGCGTTTAATGAGTGTTTTGATAATCTTACGGTGTTGCATATAGACGCTCACGCAGATCTCAGGAAATCGTATAATGGCAGTGCTTACAATCATGCCTGCGCGGTTCATGAAGCAAGTCAGACCACCAATTTGGTACAAGTTGGTATTCGAAGCATGGACGCCATAGAGAAAACGTTTATGGATGAAGAAAAGACCTTCTTTGCCCATGATATGGTGAATGATGAATATTGGACAGATAAGGTCATTGACCTCATGACAGATCATGTGTTCATTACTTTTGATCTGGACGCATTAGATCCTTCCATCATGCCCTCAACAGGAACACC
>CAYTDS010000354.1:0-2465 GCA_964436555.1 uncultured Flavobacteriaceae bacterium
ATAGCCCTGACTTAAAGCTGAGTTGTCTTTGTATTTAACTCGTAATGCATCTAATCGCGAGTGTAAGTCCTTTTGCACCGCTGCGTAGGCAGGGTCATTATAAACATTTTTCAGTTCCATAGGATCATTTAAACGGTCTATTAGTTCCCATTCATCCTCTACAAAATAATAATGAATTAGCTTATATTCTTTGGTGATAATAGCGTAATGACGGTTTACCATATGTTCTGCCGGGTATTCATAATAATGATAATATACGGCATCTCTGGTCCATTTTTCTGTATCCCCCGTAAGCAAAGGAATTAGGCTCTCTCCCTGCATATCATCCGGCGCAGAAATTCCGGCTGCATCCAGAAAGGTTTGGGCAAAATCCAAATTTTGAACCAGTTCATCTGACTTTACATTGGGTTTTACCTTTCCGGGCCAAGCCACCAGAAGAGGCGTTTTAAAGGACTCGTCATATACAAAACGTTTATCATACCATCCATGTTCTCCCAAGTAGAATCCCTGATCTGAAGTGTAAACAATTATGGTATTCTCCATTAGATTGTTGTCTTCCAAATAATCAAGCAATCTCCCCACATTTTCATCTACAGCTTGTATAGTGCCTAAATAATCCTGAATGTACCGCTGATATTTCCATCGCATTTTATCTTCCTCCGTCATTTTAGGATACTGTTTCCTAAATTCTTCGTTTACTTTTCCATAAGCGTTTAGAAAACTTTCTTTTTGCGACTCATTGAGTCTGTTAGTTTCATAAGCATACCGTTGCTTGTCATACCCTATTTCAGGAATACCTAACTCATCCATGACTTCAGGAAAAACTTTATTATCTCCGGCCCATGCCATGTGGTGAAGAATATTCATCTCAGCCTCTTTTGCAGGGTAGGTTCGTCCTGAATAGTCATCAAAAAGTGTAGCCGGTTCAGGAAAGGTTCTGTTGGTGAACTCCTCCAAATGCCGTTCGGCCATTAACCAGGAACGGTGAGGGGCTTTATGTAGATACATCAACATAAACGGTTCTTCTTGCTTGCGCTCATTTTGTAACCAATCCAGAGTCATGTCCGTTATAATATCCGTAACATAACCTTCAACTTCAATGTTTCCCTCATTTTTGGTAATAAATTCAGGATTGTAATATGCTCCCTGTCCGGGTAAAATTTTAAATTGATCAAATCCCTTTGGATTGTTACCAAAATGTAATTTTCCGAACATAGCTGTTTGATAACCGTTCTGCTGAAGAATTTGGGGAAAGGTTACATTAGTAGAATCGAAATGAAAATGATTATCTATTTTTCCATTTAAATGCGAATGCTTCCCAGTAAGGATAGTTGCCCTACTTGGTGCACAAATAGAATTAGTAACGCTGGCATTGGTAAATAACATCCCCATTTTGGCGATGCGATCTATATTGGGTGTTTCTATTAAGCGATTATCATAAGCAGAGATGGCCTGATAGGCATGGTCGTCGGACATTATAAATATGATATTGGGTTTATTCTCCGAACTAACGGTAGCCGTATTTTTATCAGCTTTTGGTGAACAACTATAAATGGAAATAATAACTATCCCAAACAAGAAAATCAAATGTTTTAGTTTCATCTATCTATTCATTTTTATTGAAAAATTTTAAAGCTTCTTATCTAAAGTACGAAAAAAACTAAAAACGCTATGTTTTTCTAAATACAGTTCTGTCAGTTCTGTTAACCATCAAAGAGAAGCATCTCAAAACCGGATTGTTGGCTAATTTTGAGAAATCATATCAGGTGTTGCCACAGTTCTAAAGCCAAGATGTTCCTGAGAAGAGTCTGTAGAATTTGCCATACGAGCAGAAATACGATAACTAGCACAATAAGCCGCATTGCATAAAAAAGAACCTCCTTTTATAACTTTTTCCTGTGCATATGGGTTGTTAGGATTATGGGGCTTGCCTGCACCTTTCGGGTTGACTACCCTTTCCTTTTTGGAACACTCTCTGTAATAAGTAGAATTGTACCAGTCTTGGGTCCATTCCCAAACATTACCTGACATATCGTGTAATCCCAAATCATTTGAAGGATACATCTTTACAGGAGCTACTCCTTCATACCCATCTGACAATGAATTGGAAAAGGGAAATTCCCCTTCCCATGTATTTGCATTTAATGCCAGAAGAGAAGCATCATTTCCCCAAGTATAAATGTTGTTATTATTGCCTGCACGTGCAGCGAACTCCCATTCAGCTTCCGTTGGTAAACGCCTACCCGCCCATTCGCAATAGGCTAGGGCATCTTCATAGGCTACATGAACTACAGGATAGTTCTCTTTTCCCTCAATACTGCTATCCGGGCCCTTAGGATGTTTCCAATTTGTTCCAATTTTCCACTGCCACCACTGAGAAAAGTCGCCTAAATTAGCCAAAGGTTGGTTTGATTTAACAAAAAGCAAGGATCCAGGTTGCAAAATGGAGTCATGGGGTTTGGGAG
>CAYTDS010000355.1:0-2464 GCA_964436555.1 uncultured Flavobacteriaceae bacterium
CAGGAGCTCGTCTCTGAGCTACAAACCATTTGTATAATGCCTCATTGGAATAGGCCTGCACCCATGAATCATGACCTACGCCTTTGTAAATGGTAAACTGCACATTGTACCCCATTTCCTTCAACTTGGCTACCATATCAATAGATTCTGAGATGGGTACGGAATCGTCTTTATCGCCATGAAAAACCCATATTGGCATTTTTTTGTCAATCCATGAAGCATAAGGCAAGGGAGCCATCCCGCAAACAACCGCCATAGCGGCAAACTTATCAGGATATTGTACTGCCAATTCCCACGCACCTGCTCCTCCTCTACTTAATCCGGTGAGATAAATTCTGTCTTTATCGACCTTATTGTTAGCTACTATGGTATCCAAAAGTTGGGCAAGAGCCGTAGTATTCCACCACTTCTTTTTATGGGGGTTTTGAGGGGCTAAAATAAGAAAGGGAAATTGTTTCCCTCTTGCAATAAGTTTAGGTGGCCCATTCCGCTTTACAGTTACTAAACTATCTCCTGATTCACCACCTCCGTGCAGGAACAATAATAAGGGAAATTTTTCATCCGGTTTCTCCTCATAATCCTCCGGATAATAAAGGTAGTAATTGTACTTTTCAACAGAGGTAATTTCTATTTCGCCGTCTATCAATTGAGATTGGGCACTACACCCGTAAAACAAAAAATAAGCAAAAACTATCAAAAAAGTAAATTTCATAAAGCGTAAGATATAAGTTTTGCAGCTATGGCTCATAAACGTATTATATAGATAACTTATTGAGCAAAGGTCAATATATTTAAAAGAATTTACCCACTTAATTTTCTTAAAAAATCCTAAATACCTCTATCAGTTGGTAATTTTCTCTTCTACAATTTTAACCATTTTACTTTTAGTTCTTTTTAACATCCGTTGTAGCATCTATTAAGTTTCAATAACAATCAATAATTAAATGCTAACTCTGCAAATTTTAATCGTTTTTTCTATCATTTTATATATATTTAGGAAAGAATTAAAGCTAGGCTTAAAACTATTAGTTTGAGGAATTCATTGCTCTAATTCCAATAAGATATGCTTTTGCTAAAGAGTAAAAATGACCAACTAACCCAAAAAGCAATGGAAACAAAAAATTTTTATATCAACAGACGAAATTTTCTAAAAGGGGCTACAGCTTCCATGGTGCTTTCTTCGTTCGGTGCCTATGGTTTTGAACTGATTTATAAAGATAAACCGCTTCGTGTAGGTTTAATTGGCACAGGGTGGTATGGAAAAAGTGATCTTTTTAGACTGATTCAAGTGGCCAATGTGGAAGTAATATCGCTTTGTGATCCAGATAGTCGCATGCTTTCTGAGGCCGCAACTTTAGTAAGTCAACGCCAGAAGTCCGGTAAAAAACCAAGGACCTACAATGACTACAGAAAAATGCTGGCCGAAAAAGACTTGGATATTGTACTTATTGGCTCTCCGGACCACTGGCATGCCCTACAGGCAATTGAAGCCATAAAAGCAGGCGCTCATGTGTATGTCCAAAAGCCCATCAGTGTAGATGTTATGGAAGGGGAAGCCATGGTTGCAGCGGCGAGAAAATACAATAGAGTCGTACAGGTTGGTACTCAGCGTAAAAGCACACCTCATCTTATTGATGCCAAAAAAAATATCGTGGACGCCGGTTTATTAGGGAAAGTGTCCCATGTAGAAATGTGCTGTTATTTTCATATGCGTGCTAATGGCAATCCGCCGGTGGAGCCTATTCCGGATTATTTGGATTATGAAATGTGGACCGGGCCTGCACCCTACCGAGAGTACGATGGGATACCTCATAAAAGATGGTGGCGTACCTTTCAGGAATACGGAAACGGAATAATGGGAGATATGTGTGTGCACATGCTAGATACGGTGCGCTGGATGTTACATTTGGGATGGCCCACCAAAATAAGTTCTACAGGGGGTATTTTAGTTCAAAAAGAAGGAAAATCCACTATCGCAGATACCCAAACAGCTATATTTGAATTTGGTGATCTTAATTGCGTATGGCAACATCGCTCCTGGGGTACACCAACTGACCCGCAATATCCTTGGTCGTTTAAATTATTCGGTGATAAAGGAACTTTAAGTGGAAGCACCATGCAATATGATTTTGTTCCATTCGGTGAGGGTGAAAAGATTCATAAAGATGTGGTTTATGAAAAAGAAAAATATCCTGAAGACCTAACTGAAAAAGATATTGAATTAAACGCGGCGCCAGCAACACGTCTACATATGCTCGATCTTTTGGCAGCGATAGATAAGGGAACACGTCCTATTGCAGATATTGAAGAGGGGCACATCTCTACAGCGAGTTGTATTTTGGCTAATTTGTCTATGGATGCCAAAAGACCTCTTATTTATGATCCAAAAGACAGGGTTGTGCTAAATGATCCGGAACTTACAGCTAAATTGGAACGAGCTTACCGGAATCCATGGCAGCATCCA
>CAYTDS010000356.1:0-2462 GCA_964436555.1 uncultured Flavobacteriaceae bacterium
ATTATTTAATAAAAAATGCTATGCCAACACCTATAAAACAAATATATCCCCTTGGCTTTCCATGGAAAACCGAGGATCCCTTTCTATTTTGCGTTTACCACTTGGATCATTTTCCTAAAGGGAATGATGAAATGGGTCCGGCTACTTCTTTGGCGGGCAGAGCTTTGGGAAATGACTTTGTGGTAAAAGATGGCTGGCGCATGTATCACGGACATACCGTTCCGGGTTTTCCTGCACATCCGCATTGTGGGTTTGAAACTGTAACCATTGTGAATAAAGGCTTTTGCGACCATTCGGATTCTCTCGGGGCTGCCGGACGTTTTGGTCAGGGTGATGTACAATGGATGACGGCTGGAAGCGGCGTACAGCATTGTGAAATGTTTCCGCTATTGAATAAAGAAAAGAACAATACTTTAGAACTTTTTCAAATCTGGTTAAACTTACCCAAAGCATCCAAATTCGTTGACCCACATTTTGCCATGTTATGGCATGAGGACATTCCGGTAATCCAATCCGATAGTGCCACAGTAAAGATTGTTGCCGGCACCTACATGGGAACAGATGCTTTACCTCCCGCACCTGATTCCTGGGCAGCAAACAATGAGAATGAAGTTGCTATTTGGAATATCACTATTAAAAAGAATGCCTCTTTTTTATTGCCAAAAGCAGGTTCGGGTGTAAACCGCAACCTTTATTTTTATGAAGGGAAGGATCTTATCATTGCAGGTAAAACTATACCGGTACAGCATGGTGTTTCTGTATGGGCGACAGAGGATATTGAAATTCAAAGTGGAGAACAGGACGTACATCTTCTTCTATTACAGGGAAAACCAATTAAAGAACCCGTCGCAACGTATGGCCCGTTTGTGATGAACACTCAGGAAGAAATACAAAAGGTAATGCAAAATTTTAGAATCACCCAGTTCGGTGGCTGGCCATGGCGGCATCCGGACAATGTTCATCCTCGTGAAAAAGGGCGATTTGCAAAATATCCGGATGGAACGGTTATTGAAAAGTAAATGACCCTTTCCGACTTTCGATTGGTTTTTGATTTTGGTCTATTGGTCCTTATCTGGATGGTGCAGGTTATTATCTATCCAGGATTTACGTATTATAATTCGTCCGATTTACTTAAATGGCATTCAAGCTATACGAAAAGGATTTCCTATGTAGTGATCCCGCTGATGCTTGGTCAGCTAACTTTAGGACTGTGGGAAGCTTTCTGTTACCCCTCAACCTACACGCTTGGCGCCTTATTTTTAATTTTAGCCGTGTGGTTACTTACTTTTAGAATTTTTGTACCCATGCATCAAAAAATAGCAGAAGGACAAACCGGCAGTACATTTTTGCATAGTTTAGTCTCCAAGAATTGGCTTAGAACATTTCTATGGACTTTGATTTTTATTTGGACATGGGTTCAAAAACAAACAGACGCCTTATAAATTTACTATCTTAGGACAGTACTAAAAATAAGAGATTCCACCAATCATTTTAAAAGTTTATTTAAATAACCTAAACACCATGAAGAATAGTATTTCCAGAAGAAAAGTCCTCTCGACAAGTCTTAAAATTTCTCTTGCAGCAGTGAGTGGCTATGCCTTTATTCCCAATACACTAAATGCGTCGCCAACGGCTCAACAAGAGAAATCAAATAAATTACCAATTAGAATTAGTTTAAACACGTCTACCTTATTGCATTACAAACTTCCCGTTGATGTGCAAATAGATATGGTAGCTGATGCAGGTTTTGATGGCATTGAGCTTTGGATGAGTGATATAAAAGCGTTTTTACAGAACGGAGGTAGCACATCGAAATTAAAGGAAAAATTGCAGGCGAGAAATCTCGTTTTGGAAAATATTATCGGATTTTCAAAATGGTGTAGTGATGATTCTGAAGAACGTAAAATGGCACTTACCCAACTGCGAGAAGAAATGGAAATTACAGCAGATTTAGGAGGTGCTTTTATTGCTGCCCCGGTACAAGGAATAACTTCTTTAGATCCTTTAAAAATGCAGGAATACGCTCAACGTTTTAAAGACATATTGAAATTAGGTGATGAAACCGGTGTTACCCCGGTGATAGAGCTTTGGGGCATGGGTGCGTTGCATAAGGTGGCCGACTGTGCTCAAATTACAATCGCCACCGGACATCCCAAAGCTACAATGTTGTTGGATTTCTATCATGTTTACCGCGGAGGAAATTATTGGGATACTATTGATATCCTCAATGGAAAAAAATTACCGGTAATACATATGAATGATTATCCTGCAACGCCCGCTTATAATCTTTTAAAAGATGCAGATCGGGTTTTACCGGGCGAAGGCGTTTGCCCGTTTGATGAAGTTATCCCTAAATTGTACCATGCAGGCTTTAGAGGCGGCTTCTCCGTTGAACTCTTTAATAAAGGCTATTGGGAAAGCATGGATGCCAAAACGCTCTTAAAACATAGTTATGAAAAGAC